>JAKQSH010000328.1 GCA_029570245.1 Deltaproteobacteria bacterium
CTATCATTATAGTATCGGCCAGATTTACGGATGTCTGGAAGATCATGCCGAGGATAACCGGGATGGCCAGCTTCAGTACATCAAAAGACAGCTTGCGATCCAGTGCAAGCCCCATGCATCTGCTCCGTTTCTGTTTAATTGAACGTCCGGGCGATGGGAAAATGACAGTCCGCCCGGCGGCTCAAGCGCGTTATCAGATGTCGTGACGCGGATTCAGCCACAAATCCACCGGCCGTTCCACTCCAGCCGGCCTGAATGGAAGCTCCACGCGTCTGCCGGTTCCCGCCGAATGATAGGCGGCCAGCATTATTTCAAGCACGGCGTCGCCGTCGGACGCCGATTCGACCGGAGTCGAACCCGTGCGTATGCAGTTTATGAAGTCGGCCATTTCCTGCGGATAGCCGTTGTTCCACAGCCACTCGTAATCGGGCGTGGTCCAGCCGCGCGCATCCGGTCCGCCGCTCTGCGCCCGGTTGAAATCCATCGGCGGATAACCGTCGGGAGTGAAAACCTTCAATCCCATGCCCGAAAGCAGGTCGCCGTAAGCAACGCCTTTGGTTCCGTATGCTTCGGCGGTTGAAGACATGCCGCCCTGAAGAGCCCAGCTGGATTCCACATGCGCCAGACTGCCGTCTTCGAATTCCATGGTGACGATGACATGATCTTCGACTTCGGCCCAAGTGTGCAGGAATTTCGCACAGTGGGCCATTACCGATCTGACCTTCTTTTTGCCCATGAACCAGCGGCAGAATTCTATGGCATGGCAGCCCATGTCCATGAGAATCCCACCACCTGCGCCGTCGCGCGTCCAGAACCAGGGCGAATACGGTCCGCCGTGCTTTTCGCACTGCTTGACCATGTAAACATCGCCCAGTGCGCCGGAATCGGCGATCTGCTTCATGCGCTCGAATTTGGGTATGTAGCACAGCTCTTCCGCATAGCCCACCACAAGCCCGTTCTTTTTCGCCAGATGGGCGATTTCTTCGGATTCCTCAAGGCGCACGCAGAGCGGTTTTTCGACAATAACGTGCTTGCCGGCCTTCAGAGCTTCGATGGCGAAGGGGCCGTGCATGAAATTCGGCACCGACACCGTAACCACGTCGATGTCGGGATTTTTAAGCATAGTCTTGTAGTTCTTGTAATATTTCGGAATCGGACGGTCCTTGCGGAACGCCTTCGAGCGTTCGGGGTCGATGTCGGCCTGAGCCACCACTTCGCAGTTGCCGATAGCCTTGAACGAATCGTAATGAACCGTCGATATCCAGCCGGAACCGATGAAGCCGATTTTTATATTGCGCCCGGCTGCGGCGGATTTCTTTCCGCCGGACTTTTTTGCCGTGTTTTCAGTCATAACGCATTTCTCCTCGCTCTGTTTTTACGGAACGCGGCTTTTCCGCCGGACGTGAAGTTGGATTTTAGAGTAGTTCGTCCACGTTTTCCTGAATTTTGCGGATGGCGGCGATTATGGTGTCAACACCCTCGCGACCCTTCATAAGATAAGGATAATGCATCCATACGGCCTCGTGGTAGGCGGCCTTGTGCGCCACCGGCGTTTCGGCCACATCCGCCGTTATGCCGTGCGGATAGCGTTCTTTGAGCATGGGGAACTGGTCCAGCGGCGGCGAGAAAATGTCGCGGGCCTGAATAGGCTCGTAGAAATCACCGTCAAGGTTGATGCCTTCGGCCAGCATGGCTTCAAGGAATTTATCGCGGTGCAGACCCTTGAATCCTTCCGGGTTGTATTTGAAGATGTACTGATAGTGAGCCTTCGTGGTGGCGCGTCCGTCGCGCTTGAGCGTACTGATGCCTTCGATTTTATCGAGTTCTTCCGTAAGATATGCGGCGGCGTCCTGGCGCTGCAACGTGACTTTTTCCAGACGCGAGAGCTGGCCCAGCAACACTGCGGCCTGCAGATCGGAGATGCGGTAGTTGTTGCCGAAAACACGGCCTTCGTAAGAATCGTAGCCCCACTCCTTGCGTCCGCAGTTAACTACCGATTGCAGCTTCTCTTCGTATTCCTTGTTGGAAGTCAGAATTATTCCGCCTTCGCCCGCCGTCATAAGTTTTGACGACTGGAAGGAGAACGAGCCGAAATCGCCGTGCGAACCGACGCCCTTGCCGTGCCATTTGGCGCCGTGGGCATGCGCGCAGTCTTCGATGAGAATCAGATTGTGCTTTCTGCATATTTCCTTCAGACGGTCGAGATCGGCAACACTGCTTCCAAGATGCACCGGAATTACAAAGCGTGTGCGCGCAGTAACGGCGGCTTCGACCTGATCAACGTCGATGGTGTAGTCGTCGGGGTTGATGTCCACAAAAACCGGGACGGCGTTGGTGAAAACCGCACAACCGGCGGTGGCCAGCCAGGTGTAGCACGGAACTATGACTTCATCGCCGGCCCTGACTCCGGCGGCGCGCAGCGCGGCATCGAGCGTAAGCGAGCCGTTGGCGCAGCACACGCCGTATGCAGCGTCCTGACAGGCGGCGAAGGCGGCGGCGAATTCGCGGGCTTTGGTGTTGGGAGACGGGTAGCCGCCCCAGTTGTGACTGCGCAGAGTTTCAATAAGCTGATCCTCTTCGGCTTTGTCGAACATGGGCCAGCGCGGCCAGTTTTCGAGTTTGCAAACAGCTTCTCCACCCTTGATTGCCAACCTGGACATACTATCCTCCTGTCAGTTAGAGCCGGTGCGCGTCCGGGCGCGGAAACGGTATCGAAAAATCGAATGGAAGAAGGCTATACGAATATGGTGCAAAATGCAAGACCGGAAGAAAGCGTTTCCGTGCGGCTTCAGCCTGTGCCGCGTAAATCAGCTTCTTCACGGCCTGTTACGCTAAGGATTTCCAGCAGCACGGAAATGACCGTGGCCGACATCCGTAAACGTGAAAAATGATGCATCGTTCAAATCAATTGTTGATAATTTTTATGAGTCGCCATAAAACACGTTACGCCTTCTTATGACTCACTGCACAATAAAGATGCAATTCCGTATGATGTTGAAATGATTGATTATTTCCGAAATGCACAAGTTCTGGTCAAAGAGGTCAAGGTATTTGATTTCGCGACGTTTTCGGGAATTGTCAACGGGGTTTTTCCCCAGGTTATCCACAATTTTGTTGGTAAGTATTCAATCGTGCGGAAATCATTAAAAAATTAACGCAAGTCGAATGTGATCAAGCTGAAGAGCCGGGCGGCTCATTCAGACGGGCTGTTATAAACCCTGTCTGTAAATCCGGCATCAGTGTTATAGCTCAGCTGTGAATCCTTGGTGCAGAATACGTAAAGCCGCGCCGCCAGAAGCGCCGATAGCAGGAGCAGCAGCAGTGCAATTGCAATTATCAGAAGGGTCGATTTGCTGCGTTCAAGGTCTGCGGAATCCGATTCGTCCGCAACTTCAACAACTTGCACTTTGCCGACAACTTTCGGCTTCCTCGATCCGCCCGGCGGCCCGCCGCCCGTTTCCGGTTTTTCAGACTTGAGGCTGCCCAGCATCTTATGCGTCCCACTTACAGAGGCATAAGCCGACACCGGCACAGCCTCTTCGTCCGCATCAGCGCGGAGCGTTGAACCTGAAAAACGCGACTTCAGCTCCGGCAACTCGCCAGCCGGACTCCATAGGCCGCGCCGGTAGCAGAAAAGCATGTCGCATGACTGCAAGCTACCGTTTACAATGAGTTTTTCCAGCGTCTCCTCATCCGGTATTCCGTATACCTTTTCTCCTCTCTGCAAACCGTACAAATACTGGTGTTTCATCGCTCACCTCCCGGCGTCCCATACGAGACGCCTTGCCTTGATTGTAGTGTAGCAATATTATACACAACAGTCAATGGTAAAATGTATTATTTTAAGACATGACTTCCGGGTATTCTGCGAGGATATGCTTGAAAAGAATCCGCAAATAAACGATTCTTATGTTGCATGCGATTTTTCGGAGGAGAATATTTCATGCGATTGAGTGTAAAAAACATCGTCGCCGTTGTAGTGTTGCTTGCATCGGCGGCGCTTTCATATGAAGCGTATCTCTTTTTATACCGCGATCCAGACCGCGAAGCTCTGGAGGCTCTTATTGCGGAAGTTGCGGCCTGCACCGGGAAATGCGAGGCGGAAGATTACGCACGTTTCGTCGATCTGGACGAGTTCGGTTTCAGGCTCGAATACTGGGGTCAGACTTACTCTTACGGCAAGGCGGCAGAGAAAGCCTTCATCGAAAAGGCGCGTTACTGGACGCCGCTGCTTGAAGGGTCGCAAGTGCGCATTGTAAAAAGTGAAATCGAAATCAATTCCCCGACGGCTTCGGCCAGTGTTACTGCACACTGGCGCAAGGGTTCCGGTCGCGCTTCCGCTCCCGAAGCTGCGCTCATCGGCTGTGAATTCAAGTTCGCACGCGGCGCGGCAGGCTGGAAGATTTCGAGCGCTGCTCTCTACCCGGCCAGAGACTTTCTGTTGAAGCGCTGAATGCTGAACAATAAAAAAGGCTCCATTGCGGAGCCTTTTTTTGCTTTGCAATTCTCTGTCTTTATTCGGCAGAGCAGAGCCAGGCGCCTTTTGCGACGAAATTGATGCTGTCGTCTTCCATGTCCTGGAAAATGCATTCGAAATTGCCGGAAAGTGCGCCCTCGTCAACGGTGATGGTGCAGGGAGTGATGGAATTGTAATTGTGGGTGTCTTCGATGTTGGGGTCTTCGGATTCGTTGATTTCCCAGCTGGCCAGAGTATCGGTGATGGTGGCCTGAGTGTATACGCCCGCGCCGCCGAAGCTCTGCAATGTGATCGTCATGGAATTTCTGTCAGTAATTTCTGCGGTTCTGTTCATCGACACGCTGTAGACGCCGTCCTTTTCCTGGCATCCGGCAAATGGTGAAGCCGAGTTCTTGACATAAACGTAGCTTCCGGCCAGATCGCCTTCGGCGATTTCGAAGCACATTTCATCGGCGTTCGGTGTGCAGAATTCGCCCTCGCCTTCACCTTCTCCCTCGCCTTCGCCCTCGCCTTCACCTTCACCTTCGCCTTCTCCTTCACCCTCGCTGCCGTCTTTCGCGAAACAGAGCGAGTTTTCAACATCCCAGTCGCAGGTCAGATCGCTAAGGCAGTCCCTGGTGTTGTCGTAATCGGCGCAGGCCTTGTCGCCCTCTTCGCCGCCACACGCCCAGGCACAGCAGAGCAGAGCAACAAACATCGAGGCCAGTACAGATATTCTTCCGGTTTTTTTCATATCAGCAACTCCGTTAATTGAGTTAAAAAGGCGCACGGTTTTAATAATCGCGAAGCATTATAATCGCAGGCGCGGCGCTTTACAACAAAAGAAAAGGCGGCTCGCGCCGGAGCCGCCACGGGAAGGAATTTTTCCGGGTTACGACAGAATCAGTCTGCGGAACACTTCCACAAAATGAACGTTGTCCTCGTGCAGACCGACATTGACGCGGATGGCGTTGGGCAGGCCGTTGCCGCCCATCGGACGCACAATGATGCCCTTCTTCTGCAATTCTTCGAAGAGCCACTTGCTGTCTTTCTGAGTGTCAATAAGTATGAAGTTTGTCTGAGTCGGCGGAATGACAACCGGCAGGTCTTTGAGACTTTCAATCAGGAATGCAAGTTCCTGCTTGGTGAATTCGTAGGATTTCTGCACGAACTCTTCGTCGTCGAGAGCCGCCATGCAGGCCGCCATCGAAACCACGTTCATGTTGAACGGAATGCGCACCAGCATCAACCCGGCCACGATGTCTTTCGGCCCCACAGCATAACCGCCGCGCACTCCGGCCAGACCGTAGGCTTTGGAGAAAGTTTTAAGAATGAGTATGCGGCGTCCGGCTTTCAGGTATTTCCACGGATCGGGCATGTCGTCGGTTGTGACGAATTCGTCGTAAGCACAGTCGTAAACAACCAGCGTGCTTTCGGGCACCTTCTCCATGAAGGCGTCGAACTCTTCGCTGGTAAACCAGGTTCCGGTGGGGTTGGTTGGGTTGGCCAGAAAGACGATTTTGGTTTTTTCGTTCAAGGCTGCGGTAATGCCCGCCATGTCGTAGCGATAACCGCCGTCTATCATGGGAATCTGAACGCACCTGGCTCCGGCTTTCATTGCAGCAAGCTGGTACATGGCGAAGGTGCGCTCGCTTGTAAGCACCACATCGCCCGGATTGAGGAAAGCCTGGCCGCAAAGCTCTATTACTTCCACCGACCCGGCAGCGGCGTAGACCTGTTCCCATTCGACGCCGTAACGTGCGGCGACTTTGTTGCGGAAGTAATAGGCGTTGTCGTCCGGGTAAAGGTAGACGCCCTTGACGGCTTCACACATGGCTTCCATGGCTTTGGGTGAGGTTCCCAGCGGGTTTTCGTTGGAGGCGAGCTTGGCGATGCGTCCCTCAAGACCGTATTCACGGCGAACTTCTTCAATGGGCCTTCCGGCTACATAAGGCTTGAAGCCACACAACTGTTCGCGGAGCAAATCCTTCGGTAACATCTCTACTCCTTTTTTCAAATGTCGCAGCGGCTGCGACCCGTGGAATAATTGCCAGCACAATTAGCACATGCAGACCCTCCAGGTCAAGCTTGCTTTATCGGCATCGGCATATCCTGACGCTGTGCGCAAAAAACCGCGCAACCGTAAAGGCAGGCGTGACCTCACCGGCGCACGGACAATCCGCGCTTGTTTGCCGATTTATTTCTGCGGACTTTCCTTCAGCGTCCCTTTTTCCATTCCGTCAGCGGAAGCGCCGCGTTCATTTATTTCCATGGGGCGCTTTTTTTCCTCCCACAAGTTGCCCGGCAGACGTGAGCAGATGTAGTTCTGAAGTTCAGCCGTATCGCCGAACGAACCTTCAAAGCAAACGCAGGCGTCTGCGCAGACGTTGCAGCCGTCGGCGTTGCATTTTTTACGCAGGACGGCGCTGAAATCGCGTCCTTCGGAGTCGGCAAAAACCAGACGGATGATTTCTTCGTTCACCATGCTTTCAAGATGTTTCAGGCCGTGCTGCGTAAACCAGCCTTCTTCCAGAAGATCGCGCACCAGAGGAGTTCTGTCCTGCGGTATGACCCAGACCGTCTCGTAACTCACTTTTCCCAGCGGACTGCACGGCTGCGGCCACATCGACTGCATGGCCAGCCGCGCTTTAAGGTTGAATCCGCTGCTCTTTTCGTTGTTGCGCTGCTGAAGCACTTCCATTACAAACGGCGCCAGCATGCGCGCCATTACAAGATTGCCATGTCTGGAGGGATGGCCGTCGCCGGGAATGAAATTGGCGTCATCAAGCAGCCAGTCGGGGAAATGCTGAAGGAAAACGCGTCCGCTTTCGAGATATTTTTCGAGCTGATAAGAGCAGAGTCCGTAAGTATAGAAAAACACGTCGATGCCCTGTTCCTGCGCCCAGTCGCTCAGTTTCCGCATCTGACGATGAAAGTTCAGGGTGAGCTCCGGTACGGTATATTCCCTGTCTCTGAATGTTTCTATCTGGCGTATGCGCATTTCGCGGATTTCGTTCTGAAAAATCTGTTTCTGCCAGCGCTTTCGGAACATCGGATCGTAGGGCCATAGATCGTTGCCCGGCATGTGCCCGATAATAACAATATCGGGTTTCAGGATGGGGGACATGGCTGTAATGGCCGAGACTTCCTGCTCAAGATTCCATCCTTCCTGCGCCACTGCGTATACTCTGGTTTCGGTAATGCCGCGCAGGCGCCCATTGAGTTCTGTTTCCAGCTGCGGCGCCAGGCATTCGTTCTGACTTATGCCCGAACCGAAAACGAAGGAATCGCCCACCAGCATTATACGAGTTCTGCCGGAATCGGCCTCAACGTCGAAAGGCCGGTCGCGGAATCCGTATGCGTTGGTGCTGACTTCAAAAGCCGGACGGCTTCCGATGGCCTCCCGCGTAAAAGTGGCGTTCATGGGCGAGTTGAGCTCCACACCCGGCACTTTTATGCCGCCGGGAACGTTTTCGTTCATGCCCTCGGTAAGTTCCGGCATAATCAGCGTATGCACAAAGACCGCCAGAGCTGCAAGCAACGAGAGAGCATAAAAGACTCGCCGCGTCCGGCGCACGCTTTTTCCGTCGATGCGGTTTTCGACGCGCCGCCTGAAGAACCGGGCGAAAAAAATTATCAGCCAGCCCGCCAACAGGCTGAGGCTGTGCGTATTGACCAGCAGAAACAGCAGTTCCGCGCCGATGTCGCTATGAACTTCCCTTATGATTGTGTAACGCAGCCACAGCCAGCATAAAGCCGAAACCACCAGCGCCAGCCCGACCAGACTCGCGGCCCAGGCTGCATAAAGAGAAAAAATCACTTTTTTATTCGAAAGCTTATCGCCCTCAGTCGTCATCGCCATGTCCCTTATCAAGCGTTCATCTTATTTAAATAGATTCTCAGAGTTGCATATTTTATGCAAATGTATGTTGAAACAGACACATGAATTACATACGACACAGCTGAGCAGTCCCCGGTTTGCCGATCTTGATGTCAGGCAATCGCAATTCGGAATGCGAGCCCGAAGGGCTCGCACCAGCGCCAGATCGTGCCTGAAAATATTTATATCCAGAATTAGAAAGTTCCAGCAGCTTATGAATGCGCGCGCTTCGCGCGCGCATGTGCGGCAGAGCGCAGCGTTAAAACCAGAACGACCGCCACTCCGTGAAAAAGCATCTCATTCCCCCGCGCCCTTTTGCGCACAGTGCGGCGACGGAGGAAAAAGCGGGCGCACATGTTTGAGGACTGCGCAGCAGTCCGAGTTTGCGCACGCCCGACGGCGCAAACGGT
>JAKQSH010000344.1 GCA_029570245.1 Deltaproteobacteria bacterium
CCGATCATGAAGTACAGCTTTACGTGCCGCCAGCCAAGCTCAGCAATTTTTTCAATCGAAGCCAGCAACTCAGCTTCACTGTTGCCCTTGTTTATCACGGCACGCAAACGGTCTGTAGCGGCTTCAGGGGCAAGAGTAAACCCGCCCTTGCGCCCGCGCTCCATCTGCCGCACGAGTTCGGGAGTGATGCCTTCAACTCGCAGTGAAGGCAATTGCACACTAATATTGCGGCTTTCGTATGCAGCGTATATTTCGGACATGACATATTCGAGACAGGCGTAATCACTGGCAGAAAGCGACAGCAGGCCAAGCGTGTCATGCCCGCCCGCTTCGATGCCGGCGCCGGCCATTTCGATGACCTTCTGAGGGCTGCGCTGACGGGTGGGCCTGTAAATCATTCCGGCCTGACAGAAACGACAGCCGCGCGAACAGCCGCGCTGAATTTCGACCGCATAGCGATCATGTACCGGCTCAATGTTCGGAATCAGTGGAAATTCTGGATATGCAACCCTGTTGAAATCGGTCGCAATACGTCGTGTCGGCGTCGGAAGACCATTATTCAGCGGACTGACAGAGCTTATTGAGCCGTCCTCTTTGTACGCGACATCCCACAGCGACGGAACATATATTCCGTGCAGTCCAGCCAAGCCGGCAAGTCTTTCGCCGCGTGACAGGCCGCGTTTTTTTGCATCACTCAGAAAATCAATAAGAGGATCAAGACCGTCCTCGGCTTCTCCAAGATAAAACGCATCAAAGAATTCAGCCATCGGTTCAGGGTTAGCAGCACCCGGCCCGCCTCCGATAATTACCGGATGATTTTCCGCACGAGCGGAGGAACGCAGAGGAATGCCGGATAGGTCAAGCATCGTAAGAATGTTGCTGTAATTCAGCTCGTGCTGAAGACTGAAGCCGACGAGATCGAAATTGTCGATGGAATCCAGCGACTCAAGCGCATAAAGCGGCAGACCGCAACCTCGCATGCGAGTTTCCATATCCGGCCATGGACAATACACGCGTTCGGCCCAGCAGTCGTCGCGGCGGTTAAGAATTTGATATAAAATTTTCAGACCGATATGGCTGAATGCGACTTCGTATACGTCTGGAAACGCAAGCGCAACACGCAGGGCGACATCGGCGGAATTTTTCATAACGCAATTGGCTTCACCGCCGATATAACGGGCAGGCTTCTGCACTAAAGGCAGAATGGACTGCAATTTTTCGAGAGTTTCATTTCTGAACAAAATTACTGTTCCTTCCGAGCCTGCTCAATAAGCAGATCAAGCAATTTTTCGGCGAAATCAATATCAAGCGCCAGACTGCCGGAGAATTCACGCCATTTGGCGATCAGTTCGCTTTCACGCTCACCGTCAATCACGTCCAATCCTGAATTTCGCTTGCATGCTCCGATCTGTCTTACCAGTCCCATTCGTTCGTTGACAGCGCGCATGATGCGTTCATCGACAGCGTCTATGGCATAACGCAACTCTTCAATATCGGCCTCATGCCCAAGCAGTGCATCGTGTGCCAGCATCGCATCAGCCAGCGCCAGTGCGGCCATAGCTTCGGCAACCGGTACAATACGTGGACACAGAACCGGATCGTGCCTGCCCCACCCAGGCAACTTTACGGTAACCCCATTCACATCTATGCCGGTCTGTTCAATACCGATTGTCGGAGTGGCTTTAACGGCGATCTGCATGCATATTTCGTCACCAGTCGAAAAGCCGCCTGAAATGCCGCCGGCGTTGTTTGTCTCGAATTTGAAGGAATCGGCGAACTGGTCGTTGGCTTGGCTGCCGCGCATCGTAGCGAATTCGAATCCCTTGCCGAAACCGACGGCTTTCACTCCGCCTATTGACAGCATAGCAGCGGCCAGACGCGCGTCAAGCTTGCCGAAAACAGGATCACCCCATCCAGCCGGAACGTTACGGATTTTAATATCGACAATTCCACCAATGGAATCTCCCGCATCCCGGACGTTTTCAACCAGTTTTTCCATTTGTTCAGCGGCATCCGGGTCGGCGCAGCGTAATGGATTGCGTTCAATAAAATCTTCTTCGAATCTGTACGCTTTGACTTCGCCTATCTGACTGGTACAGGCCACAATCCCGACCCCTCGTTTTTCGAGCAGTTTTTTCGCCAGCGCCCCAGCCGCCACACGCGCAGCAGTCTCACGCCCCGAAAGCCTGCCGCCGCCGCGCGGATCGTGAATGCCGTATTTCAGGAACCAGGCGAACTCTCCACGACCTGGACGGAACTTTTCTTTCAGGTGCTCGTAATCCTGCGGACGGGCATCTGTATTCCGAATAAGCAGCGCAATCGGAGCACCGGTGGTTTTACCGTCATACACTCCCGAAAGAATTTCGACACAATCCGCCTCGTGGCGCGGAGAAACATAAATGCTCTGACCGGGTTTACGACGGTCAAGCTCTTTCTGAATATCTTCCGTACTGAGTTCCAATCCGGGCAACACGCCGTCGATTACAACACCAAGCGCCGGTCCGTGCGACTCACCGAAGCTTGTCAGCCGGAAAAAGTTTCCATAACTGTTCGAGCTCATGCAGAACCTCCTGAGGGTCTCTGTTTTCAGGCTCAATTATACGATCTGCCAAAGCTTCGTAAAGCTCCCTGCGGGCATAAAACACTTTCTCAAGCTCAAGCACCGGATCGGCACCCGTCAGAGACGGTCTGCGGCCTTCTCTGGCGACTCGCCTTTCCAATTCCGGCAGTGAGACACTCACCCACAAAATTCGGCCCCATTCTCGCAGCATACGCCGATTATCCGAGCCTTCAATCACTCCGCCGCCGTTGGATATTATTGTTCCGTCGCGATGTTCGTCAAGCACGGCTTTCAGCACTTCATTCTCAACATCGCGAAAATATCTCCATCCTTCCTCGGAAACCAGGTCTTCTATATTTCTGCCAGAGCGCCTCTCGATCTCTTCATCAAGATCAATGAAAACAGCTCCGACAGCTTCAGCCCACAATCTCCCCCAATGACTTTTTCCTGCTCCCCGCATACCTATCAGAGACCAGTTCACGTCAGTTCCTCCAGTTCTTCAAGCGCGATTTTCCAGCCCAGCCAGAAATCCAGCTGCCCAAGCGCCTGATACTGCCACATCACTTTGCCTCCCATAGCCGCAATGGTTCCGGCTCGCCTTGCCTCAAGTACCAGACGTGTTTCCGCCGGATGCGATATTATATCAAGAATCCTGCGCCCTTTAAGTCTTTCGATAAATGGAAAAGGCGTGCTGTCCGGGTCATCCATGCCGATCGAGGTCGAATTGACCAGCAGATCGAATTCTATTCCACCACGATCTTCCCAGTTACAGACATCAAGCCCGAACTCCGACGCCAGTTTTTCGGCGCGCACATGCGTGCGATTACATACGCACACCTTGAAGCCGCTGCTAAGCAGAGCATAAGCGACAGCCCGCGCTGCACCGCCGGCACCCAGAAGCAGAGCATGCTGTCCATGCGGCGGCGTTCCTCCATACAACTTTTTCAATGAACCTTCAAAACCAACGACATCCGTATTGGTGCCGCGCCAGCCGTCGGCATCGCGACACAGTGTATTTACCGCGCTTATTTTCAGTGTTCGCTCGTCAATGGAATCAAGCAGCGGAATGATTTTCTCCTTCAGAGGCTTGGTAACGCTTGCACCTGCGACACCAAGTTTTTCGGCAAGTTTCAGCAACCCCTGCGGTTCTTCGGCTATTGCGAGACTGTATGCCCCCTTGAAGTTTTTTTCGACAAAGAGCCGGTTGAAAACGTCAGGCCCGCGCGAATTGACGATCTGCGAACCGCCCATAATCAGAAAGGCTTCATCATCGTCATTGAAAGAAATTCGTCCGTTCAGTACATCGGCCAATACAGGCTGAAAATCAGCCGTTGTACTCGATTTGTCCATCGCGATATAAGTGAAGGGCGAAGCAAAACGCCTGTACCAGAAACGCGAAATCTGTCCGGCTGCGCCGGAGGCAATCAGAATCAGCTTTCCGTCATTTTCGATATCGAGCCATTCACACAGTTCGGCGGAATCGTCAACCGGGGCAACAAACTTCCAGTAGTCGGCCTCAACAGAACGCAAACGATTGACTTCGGTGCAGACATCAGGACATCTTCTCGGAAAATGTTTCGAGAGAATTACTTTCACGCCGCAAGCTTGTGCTTTTTTTATCAGCGTGTCACGAAAATCAGGCGCAGTGTCGAATTCAACATCAATCGCCCAGGGGGTAAAATCCAGCGCTTTTTCGAACAACTGCATCCGTTCATTTTCGCAGCCTGCAAACGAGCCACCTTCTTCAGTTCTGCGGCAGGTGAATATTATTTTACGACCGGAAGACAATATCCCGGCGAAATCGGGAGGTTCGCCCAGCAAATCGGAGCGGATTTCATAAACAAGCGGCTGCGGACATTCAACCGGCCTGGTGAGACGCTCAAGCAATTCAGTATTGCATTTTTCGTTTCCAGTAAGGCAAAGCATCAGCGTTCGCCTCCTTCGCGAGTTATGGATTCAACACGCGTGACAGCCTCACCGCGATGCATGCGCACCAGCAGCTTCTGACCGACAGAAAGCGTTTCTGCATCGCGAACCACTCTGAATTTTTCGTCAAGCGCCAGCGAATAACCGCGCTCCATTACTGCTAGCGGCGACAGTGCGTTAAGCCGCGATGCCAGCGCCACAAGATTTTCTTTCGATTTTGCAAGGAGGTGCCGTTCTGCGACATCCAACCGCTTCGACAGTTCGGACAGCCTGCCGCGCCAGAGCATACAGTGCATTGCAGGGTTGAATGCGGTCAGCATGGAAAACGAACGATCAAGCGCAGTGCGACTGTCGTCAAGCTTCTGTCTGTTTGCAGCAACAAGCCGATGCCACAGAGAATCCAGGAGCAGACGCTTGTCGGCCAGCTCCATTGCGGGCGAACGCAGGGCATGCGAAGCGCTCTTGAGCTGAAGCTTTTCTTCTGTCAGACGGCGACGCATGGACTGATGAAGCCCGGACAGATAAGCGGAAAGCTCACGTTTCAGAGCAAGATATTCCGGCACAGCCAGTTCGCCGGCCACAGATGGCGTCGCCGCTCTTACATCCGAGACGAAATCGGCGATGGTAAAATCCACCTCATGCCCTACAGCCGAGATAACCGGAGTATCACAGTTGTATATGGTTCGGGCCAGAGATTCGTCGTTAAAGGCCCACAGGTCTTCAATCGAGCCGCCGCCACGCCCCAGAATGATCAGATCGACATCTTCTCTGGAGTCGGCGGATTCAATAGCAGCTATTATCTGCTGCACAGCGCCCTCGCCCTGAACTAGAGTCGGAAATACAATAAGCTTAACATGAGGGTTGCGGCGATGAATAACTCGAATCATGTCGCACACTGCCGCACCGTGCGGACTTGTGACAAGTGCAATACATTGCGGAAACTGCGGAAGTCGCTTTTTGTGCGCTTCGTCAAAAAGACCCTCGTCTTCGAGTCTGACCTTAAGTTTTTCGTACAGCTCGCGCAGACGGCCTTCACCGCGATCTTCTATCCACTCGGCAAGCAGCTGATAATTTCCGCGCGGCTCATAAACATTGATGCGTCCGCGACACTGCACCTGCATGCCGTCTCGCGGCACAAATGGCAGCAAACGTGCCTGATTGCGAAACATCACGCATGAAATCTGCGCGCCGGAATCTTTAAGCGTAAAATAACAATGCCCCGACTGCGCGCCAGTAAAATTGGAAATCTCTCCCTCCACCCACAAGTGAGGGAAGCCGCCTTCAAGAAGTCCCTTTATTTCGGAAGTCAACTCCGAAACTGAGAACACCCTGCGTTCGAACTTCGGCTTTTTATTAAAAATATCCAAGTGTTATCACTCACGCGCAAGTCTCTGACGCCGAAGCGCACTTGTCCCGCGCCGCCGGGTAACGCCGACGCGGGACAGATATGAAATTACAGATCAGTTATTCACACGCCCAAGATACGCACGGGTGCGGGTGTCGATTTTAAGATCGTCGCCTTCGTTTATGAAAAGCGGAACCTGAATCTGCATACCGCTTTCCATCGTAGCGGTCTTGGTCGCACCAGTCGCCGTATCGCCTTTAAGGCCGGGTTCGCAGTATGTGATCTTCATTACAACATGGTTGGGGAATGCGCAACCGACCGGCTTGCCGTTGAAGAACAGAATATCCACTTCAAGGTTTTCCTTGAGAAAATCCTTATCGTCGCCGATAACGTCTTCGGGAATAGTAACCTGCTCGTAGCTCTCAGTGTTCATAAACACAAAGCTGGTGCCGTCATTGTACAGATACTGCATTTTGTGCTCTTCAAGGTCCGGTTTTTTTACTTTTTCGCCAGACTTGTATGTTCGCTCGATTACGGCTCCGGTGATGAGATTCTTAAGCTTTGTGCGAGTGAAAGCACTACCTTTTCCGGGGTTTACCGCCTGGAACCAGGTGATGACATAGGGATCGCCGTCAATTTCGATTTTAAGCCCGTTGCGAAAATCAGTCGTTGAGTACATTACTTTATTCCTTCCATTTTCTCTATTAATACAAGGCTGGAATCAGATTTCCAGCAGCTTCTTTTCAGCTTTTGTAAGCGTTTCGCAACCGTTTGCGGTTACGACGACAGTATCTTCCACACGGACACCGCCCCAGCCCGGAATATAAATGCCCGGCTCTATGGTAAGCACCATGCCTTCAAGCAGTTCACCCTGTCCGAGTGGTGAAATGCGCGGCATTTCGTGAACCAGCAGGCCGACGCCGTGGCCGAGGCCATGACCGAAATACTCCGCATAGCCTTTATTTGCAATAAAATTCCGCGCTACAGCGTCAACTTCTACACATTTTGCTCCGGGCTTTACTGCTTCCATGGCGAAATCGTGCGCATCCTGCACTATCTGATAGATTTCCTTATGCCGTTCGGATGGCTTTCCTACAACAAAAGTGTTTGTTTCGTCCGAGCACCAGCCGTTCAGTTCGACGCCACGGTCGAAAATCACGAAATCGCCGGCAACGAATTTCTTTTCGGAGGGTTTGCCGTGAACGATGGCCGAACGCGCACCGCTGCAAACCAGAGTATCGAAAGAAAGCTTTTGCGCGCCCAGTTCGCGGCAGGTGCGCTCGAAAACCCAGGCGACTTCGAATTCGGAAGCGCCTTCCCGGCTGGCCTCCATTGCTTTAAGAGAAGCTTTATGATGCAGATCAAATGCCTTGCGCATATTTTCGAGTTCAGCAGGCGTTTTAATAATGCGCAGGCAATCAAGATTTTCGTCTATGGCGATTTTCTCGGCGTTGGGCAGAACCCGCAGCATTGTCTGATAATTCGCATAAGTCGCAGCCTGAGCCTCGAACCCGATGCGCTTGACGCCAAGCTCGGCGGCAAGAGCAAAAGTGTCTTCTACAGGCAATTTGATCTCACGCACTTCCGCACCGGGGCACTCGCTGCCGGCCTGTGTGGTATATCTGGAATCAACCAGAAGATATTTTTTATCATCGCCAGCCAGAAGCAGCTGCGCCGTGCTGCCGGTAAATCCGGTAAGATGGCGAATCACCGGCAGGCTTTTTATCCAGAAAGAATCGAGATCGTATACACGAAAGAGGTCTTTCATGCCGAATACGATGGGATTGGCAAATTTTTCGCTCATTTTCCATACTCCAGCTGCGGAAATGAAAATTTTTCCGCGCGATGAAAAACTCCGGTGTTATTAAAGCAGTTCGTCCTTAATGCCGGAGCTCAGAATTTTTAATTTGTGCCGGGCTTTACCTGTAAGCCCCTCAGAACCAAGGGCCAGCGCAATAAAATAATCTGGCGTAACCACTCTGAAAATCATTCTGCATTTTTCGGATGAATAAAAAAATTCGTCCGGTTCTCCTGTTTCACGAACCGTCGCAGAATGCCGAAGCTGGCTCAGCAGACCCGAAAGTTCGGCGCCCATAAGCTCGATATCAAGCTCGGCATCTGGCTTGACATATGCGCCTACGCCGATTCCATCGAAACCGATCAGACAGCACGCCAGGCTGTGCTCAACGCTCTCGACGACTTTCTGCATTTCGAGATTAAAGTCCACCTTTTCTCTCCTGAATTCTTGATATTACGCGATTAAGGCGTTTGACAACAACGGA
>JAKQSH010000360.1 GCA_029570245.1 Deltaproteobacteria bacterium
TTATGACTTCGTCGGTCAGCAGTTGATAGCGGTCATCCATAAGGCCGTGCAGTTCGTCAAGAAGCAGGTTGCCTGTTCTGGGAATATAGACTTTCAGTGAGTCGAACCAGTTGGCGACGCGACCTTTCTTTTCTCCGCCGACCAGCAGAACTCTGCCGGGCGAAACCGGGTTGCCGAGCGCATCATGTGAAACCAGCGGGTGATGAATTATCATTCGCTCAAAAACATCCCGTCCGATGAGTCTGCCGAACATAGAATCGTCGATATGGTTTCCGGCTGTCTGCCAGGCGGCCAGAAAGCCCGGCGAAGAAAATCTGTCAGTGCCGGAAGCGTTTTCGATATGACCTTTTGCAATCATAAATTCTTCGCGTTCCGGGTATTGAGCATGCCATTTGTCGCTTTCTCTCAGAGCCAGCAAACCTTCGCCCATTTTTTCCAGAACGCGCAGACCAATCAATGCAGCCTCAATGTCAACTCCTTTGGGCCAGGTGTTTTCTCTCACAACCTTCAATGTGCGTTCCCAGCTTTCAAGGCTTTCTTCCACAAGAGCTTCCGTATAGTGATCGCGCCTTGAAGCAGGGAGCTTGTCGAGGAAACTTCTGGCCTCCACAGCCTGTTTTTTGCGGACCAGAGCGTGCCAGGCGATTTCGTTGAGAAGCTCCGCATCTTCTGGAATCGTATGCAGAGCACTGCGTCTGACGCGGTCGGCATCTTCGTATTTGCCTGACATATCGAGAAGTGCAGCCAGCTTCTTCAACAGACCCATCGACTCTTCATCTTCACGGATGGAGAACCGCGTCATAACGTTTTCAAAACTGTCACGCAGATTCTTCTGCAAGAGATGAAAGCGAAGATGCCTGAGCCATTTGAACATGAAATCGACCTGCAACAGTTCGGCCCAGATTTCAGTAGCTTCACGGTGACGACCGATGCTGTCCAGCCATGATGCAAGTTTTTCTTTTACAGCCACAGCCTCCTGAACATGTCCCAGCTGGCTGAGACAGATGCCGCTGCCTCTCAACGCCGAAGCTCTGAACTGTCGGTCGCCTTCGGCTTTTTTGAAACGAGCAAGCGCAGCGGAACAATCGCCCTTTGCCGCAAGAATTTCAGCCATTCCCCAGTCGATTTCGGCATTCTTCGGGCTGATTTGCTCGGCCTGTTCATAATATTGCCGGGCTTCGTCAACACGGTCCGTCTCAAGAGCCAGCCGGGCCAGCAACATGATGAACGCCAGCCGGGCAGCCGGTTCTTTAACGTTTGGCAACTCGTTGTCGAGCCCCTTTATAGCCTCCATCCGTTCACCCGAAAGCCGATTCACTCTGGCGATATCGTAAGGGGTCGCAGCCTGTTTCATAAGTTGCGAAGGAAACATCGAATTACTCAGCAGAGCTTCAGCCAGATCGGGCTCGGAAATGCTCCACGAATGGAATTGGTCGAGCCATTTCCCACATTCTCCGGCGCGACAGTCGGCGAACAACTGCGGAAGCTTCTGAAGCTCGCCGGACGGAAGATACTTAAGTGGACACGGCACTTCAGCCGTGTTTACCGAATTGCTCCGCTTTTTCAGTGATTCGATCGAAAACAGCACTCTGTCAAGCATCCACCACGAGTGGTCGTCAGTTACAGGAATACGGCTTTCGAAAACAAAAGCGCCCGAACGGCCATTGTATGCACGCAAAAGCCAGAACCAGCCGTCGTGGCTCCAGCGCTCATCAATAAGAAGGATATAATCGACGGATACAAGCTCTTTCACGGCGGCGATCTTTGCCGGCCAGACGTTTTCGGAGCCTGTCGCTTTCAACACCAGTTCCTTCCACTCGTTCCGTGGGACAACTTCGTACTTGCCCTCAAAACCGTCACGGCTGGAAAGTTCGCTCTGTAAAAGCAACAGCCAGCCTTCCCGCTCTGCAACGTTCCGCACCGGAGACGCAAAACCCATGAATGCCAGTCTCAAGCGATTTTCATCGCTGTGATTGAGATCAATGCTGCCGCCCGGCTCGATTATTTCTACCGCAAACGCAGAGGCGCAGGATACCAAGATCAAAAGGGCAGCCAAACAACATAAAAATCTTCTCACAGTCGCCTTGCTCATCTGCCGGCCTTTCAACCGTTACGACGCACTCAAATGCGTCGGCGGGCAAAGGTTATTCACGGGATTCGATTTCTTTGATTTTCTTTTCCGCTTTTGAATAAAGAGGATCGGAAGCTTCTACCAGCGCCATAACCTGCTTGAGTTTTGCAATGGCGCCATTGGGGTCGAAGTCCGCCATGTAACTTCCCTGCATGAACAGAGCCTGAGCCTGACGCGGCATGTTCTTGATTTCTTCGGCGGCTTTTGTGTTTTTGGGGTCGTATTCAAGAACCTTTTTATAGCTTTCACGGGCATCAACGAATTTGGAGGCGCGTTTGAAGGCATCGGCTTCTATTGTGTAGGCTTCGGCAAATTTTGCACCCATGCCGGCACGGAAAGCGCTTTCCTTCTGAACTCCGAGT
>JAKQSH010000374.1 GCA_029570245.1 Deltaproteobacteria bacterium
TCATCCAGTCGTGCATGTTGGTGAGCCATTCAAGCTCGCGTTCCTGGCCCCATTCCGGTATCCAGCGGATGTCTTTGACGACCTTCTTTATTTCGTCGCGCCAGTCCATGTTGATGTACCACTCGTCAACCAGGCGGAAAACCAGTTCGTCGCCCGAACGCCAGCAGTGCGGATAAACATGCGGATATTTTTCGACCCATACCAGCACGCTTTTGTTCTTAAGGTTGTCCAGAATGTAATCGACCGTCTCTTTCTCGACGGCATGACGGCCAGTAAGCGGGCCGAAGTTTTCCATGAAACGCGCATCTTCTTTAAGCGGCGCGATCTGCGGCAGGCCGAGCTGTTTGCCTATTATATGGTCGATGTCTCCGCAGCCCGGAGCGATATGCACTATGCCCGAACCTTCGCCGGCCACGACTATCGGATTGCCGGTGCTGTCGCGGCCACCGTCGATTACGCGGTGCGCCTCGACGGCGCTTTCCTTTATTTTAGGATCGGTAAAAGGATAACCGCCTTTTATGTTCTGGGCTTCGAGTTCGTCGAAGGGACCGCGATAGCGCCAGCCCACCATTTCGGCGCCTTTTACAGTACCTTCTATTTCGTAACCGCCCGTGGATTCAAAAATCTGAGCGATGGTCTTAAGCTTGGGAACGCCATCGACCCATTCTTTTTTCTCCTCGAATTGCGTTTTGAGGCGCTGGAAATTGAGGTTGTCGGCGGCAAAATAATAAAGTTCGCCGTCGCCTTTCGAGCGCAGTTTCACGTAATCGAGATCGACGTTGACGGCAGCGGCGATGTTGGACGAAAGCGTCCATGGCGTGGTCGTCCACACCAGCAGGTTTTCGCCGGGGCGCTCGATAAGCGGGAACTTGACGAAAAGCGCACGATGGGCCACCAGCTTACGGCCTTCGACTATTTCCATTTGCGAATAGCCGGTGCCGGAGCGGCCCGACCAGGGCATTACATCGTGACCGCGATAAATTTTACCGCGCTCGTGGCATTTCTTGAGGAATGACCAGATGGTGTAGTTGTTCTCTTCCGACATGGTGTAGTAACTGTTGTTCCAGTCCATCCAGTAACCGAGGCGTATCGACTGCTGAGTCTGCACAGCTGAATACTTACGCACACGCTCTTTGCAGAGGTTGACGAATTTGTCGATGCCGAACTCCTCGATGTCGCGCTTGGAATTGAATCCCAGTTCCTTTTCGACTTCCACTTCCACCCACAAACCCTGGCAGTCGAAGCCGTTCTGGTAGCGCAGCTCGCGCCCGTTCATGGCCCAGTAGCGCTGGAAAGAGTCTTTAAGCGTGCGTCCCCATGCGTGATGAACACCCATGGGGTTGTTGGCCGTAATGGGGCCATCAAGGAAAGACCAGTGCGGCTTGCCTTCGTTCTTTTTGCGCAGTTTGTCGAAAGCCTGAGTGTCTTCCCAGAACTTGAGAATTTCGTGTTCAAGCTTCACCAGATCGACCCATGCATCAACCTTACGGTACATGATGTGTTTCCTCTTCATAATTCAGTCAGCAAACAGGAATACGGGATTCCCGAACGAGCGGAGAAGTATACACAATTACCCGCAATTGCGCAGCATTAATGTTGATTTTTTTAATATGGCACAAAAAGCAGGGGCGGCCCTTCCGGGTCGCCCCTGAGTTATCGAATCAATTTGTGCGCTCAAGCGCGATTGTATCTTCTGGTCAGCATCAGTCCGGCCAAAAGACCAATAAGCAGTAGTGCACTGTCTGCTTCAAGTGGAGCAGAGCAGCCACCGGAACCTCCACCGTCAGCGCCGGAGCCGTCTTCATCATCGTCGTCATCATCGTCATCGTCTTCACCTTCGCCTTCACTTTCGCCCTCGCCCTCGCTCTCGCCTTCACCCTCACCTTCACCTTCGCCCTCGCCTTCGCCTTCACCCTCGCCTTCTCCTTCGCCTTCACCCTCGCCTTCGCCGCCGCCGATTTCAAGGAGGCAATATTTACCGATGTCTAAAAAGTCGCGGCATTCGTAGCCCTCAATACCACACTCAATCCAGGTAGTACAGGAGTGCGTGCAGATGGCGTCATAACCAATAACGCCGATACATTCAAGGCCTTCAACACAACCGTTTTTCGACTCACAGGGTTCGCCGAAATTTTTCTTCTCCACGTTTGGCTCTTTCAGGAGACAGGCCGATTTCCCCTCGTTGGAGCGCTGACAGGTCATGCCTTCGGGACAGTTGTATGGACAGTGATGTGTACAGATTTTCCCGTATTCGTTGGAGAGGCATTCAAGATCGTCGGCGCACTGGTCGCTGCTTTCACAGGCTTCGCCGAATTCGCGCGGAGGAATTTCCCAGCAGTTGTCGCCGGAATCCACGCAGGTTCCACCTTCAGCCGGACATTCCACCGGCTCCCAGAAAAAGCATTTGTTCGACATGTCCCAGTTGCAGACCTGGTAAGTCGAATCGTTGAGACATTTTTTGCTGCCTAAAGTACACTGATTTTCACACTGACCGATATCTTCGTAAAGCTCAGCCACTACTTCGGGACGGATACGGATTACGCCGGTAAGGCTTACTTTGCCCAGTCCGTGCGAAAGCACGGCCACGGCACTGTATTCGGAGCCGGACTGGAACCACACGGACGAACCGCTCTGTCCGCCCTCCGCCGCCATCTGAAGGTAGATTATGGTAGAAAAGTAATCTTCGTAATCGCCCTGATAGGAAGCGGAATTCTTGTACATATGGTAGCCGTCATGCTGCTCGGAAGGATAACCGGCGGTGTAGTATACGCTGTCCAGATAAATGCTTTCGTCGTCGAATACGGCCCAGCCCATAGTCGAATTGATGATGTTTGAATTCTGGAATTTCACCAGGGCGATATCGTAACGGAAATCTTCGTTGTTGACATACTGATCGAAAGTCCACATGTTGGTTGCAGAGGTTCCGCCGTAAGGGGC
>JAKQSH010000381.1 GCA_029570245.1 Deltaproteobacteria bacterium
AGGAGAAACCTTGAACTTCTTCGACGCAAATATCAATCGCGATTATTATGCGCCAGTGGAAAACGATGACGGCGTTTTTCAGGCAGATATTGATTACCTTTATAACGACGCAAACGACAACGGAACAAGAGAATTCGGAGATGAAGAAGGCTTCACCGAAGACAGCCCCTGCTACGGCGAGCAGGTATTTTTTGTAAACGACACAAACGGAAACAATCAATTGGATGTGGGAGAGACTCTGACCGGACTTTCCAGCAGCAAAGTCAAGTCGGCCAGCATTTACGACGGTTCTAAGGTTGTCACATATACAAGAGGAATCGACCTCATTAATTATCCTTTCGCCGAGAACAGTTATGTTTCACACGGAACAGGAACGGCTGGAATATCCGCTTCAGGCTGGAGCCCGCATCGCCTGCGCGGCGTCGCATACAATGCTGAACTGGTTCTGGTTGAAAGCATGATCGCCTACTACAGCGGCGGACAGCAGGAGCTGGACGGCGTAAACATGGCGGCAGACCTGGCGCTTTGCAAAGAAGGAGGCGCACAAATCACGCTTCACGAATACTGCATCACCAGTTCGCATGCGCACGACGGCTCAAGCAATGACGCAGCCGCCATCACCGAAGCCGAAAACGAAGGCATGCTGCCGATATGCCCGACATGCAACTATAAAAACGGCGGAAAAGCCACCAGATTCAGAGTCGCCCCCGAAAGTTACGTGGAAAAAACAATAGACACAGACCCGACATATCCGCAGTACGGCAATTATTCGTACCTGACCTTGAATTTCGACTGGCGTCAGCCGGACCGGGATGTCGTCATTGAACTCCAGATGAAAGACGGCTCATGGAGCGAACTTGACGGAGAATGGGGCTGGTACGAAGACGACAAAGTTGTTTGGTATAAAGTTTTCTACCAGACCGAACGCGGAACGAGCCATTACAATCTTATACTGTACTCCGGTGACGGACACAGCACATTCAACGGCCCATTCAGCCTGCGCGTTCACAACAACGGCCCGACCCCTCTGGATGTAAGCGGCTTCTGCAGCGATGAGCAGAGCAGCTTCGCCTATGGCATGGTCTGGATGGAAGATGCAGCCGACGGCAATGAAGAGAATGAAAACCTCACAACAACTTCGCTGCCTGCCGGAGCCGACGGCGGCACCGGAATCGGCGCACACAGCCACCTGGACGGGCAGAGCGGCCTGGCCGATTATTCCGGCGGCGGATTACGCATAGACGGAGCAATGACGGTTCATGTAACCGGCACTTACGCACAACTGACGCCCGGAGCGCACTTCACCCCATCGCAGTCGGTATTCGAAAGCTACGAGCACGGCAACTTCATCATGTTCGGCGGCACAAGTTCGTCATCGCCTCTGATGGCCGGAATCGCCGCACTCGTCAAGCAGTTCAGGCCCGACATCGACGGACCAGGTCTGCGCAAGGCAATCATGCTCAGCTCAGACAATTCGCTGGCGCAGTCTTCCCCTGACATATATTGGGGATGGGGAAAAGTCAGCGTGCCTGACCTGCTGGACGAGAC
>JAKQSH010000385.1 GCA_029570245.1 Deltaproteobacteria bacterium
GAAGCAGAAGAAGACATTGAAACTTTTCAGCCAACGACCGGCGATATCGTCTTTACCGAACTCATGCCGTATCCTATGGTTCTTCCATGGGACGAAGGCCAATGGGTGGAAGTTTATAACGCAACAGAACAATACATGCAGCTTGAAGGCTGTACATATTCTTCCAATCTCGGTTCAAGTACAATAAACGAAAACCTGACCCTTGCGCCTCATTCTTATGCGGTCTTCGGCATAAGCCGCTCGCAGGCGTACCCGCTCGATGTCAAGACAGACTGGGAATGGGGAGATTTTGAACTTGAAGAAGAATTCGACCGCGTAATACTTAGGTGCAACAATCAAATCATCGACGCCGCTCAGTATCTTGAGTTCGGTATGCCGTTCCAGATGCAGTTCGGTTGCAGCCTGGCTGTGTGCGCCGGAATGGAAGACGCCGGGTTGAACAACAACTACAGCAACTGGCATCCATCAACTCTCATCACAACAGGCAGAGATCGAGGCACTCCGGGAGAAGCGAACGAAGAATGCAATTTCTTCGAAGACGGTGACTACGATTTCGACGGAATCGGGTTCGAAACTGATAACGACAATGATTACAACTTCGAGAACTGTCATTATGTCGATCCGGATACTTTCGAAGGCCCCGACTGCGGCCACATGGTTGATATCGGTTTTCTGGAACACGAAACCTGCACCATAGTTCCGCCGAATGAATGCCATTCTTTCTATATGGGAGAAAGAGTATCATCGGGAATAGACGACGAACTGGCCGGACGCATTTCAGCCGTACCGAGGCACCCTGTCCATCTGACATCCTATTCGATATCGCGTTATCCGGTAACGGTTGCTGAATACCGGGAGTGCATGGAAGATGGATCGTGCAGCGAACCGAATCCGCTGTTCTGTCTTAAAGACGGTGGGCCGATCATGGGAGAGACAAACATCTGGGACGATTCGAAATTGAATCACCCGGTGGTATGCGTCAACAGATTCAATGCAATTGAATTCTGCTCCTGGGCGGGTGGGACTATGGTTTCTGAGGCACAGTGGGAATATGCCAGCGTCGGACCGATGAACAATCCCGCCGCCGAAAGGCCGTATCCGTGGGGAGACGATGCGTCTTTCTGCCATGCCAACGTATGGGGAGAAGACCCCTTCGACGGAACTTCTCCGGTTGGATTCTTCGATGGAGGTCTAAAATCCCGCAGCGAAGGAGGATGGGTTTTCGGACCGGCCTACTATCAGACCTGCGACGATTCTTCACCCTTCGGGCTGCACGACATGAATCACAACGTCAGTGAGCTTGTAGCCGATCTGCCTTCACTTTACAATACGTGGCCGGCCAATCCGGTAAATCCGATAATCTTTAACGGCACGATGCAGATACTGATAAAAGGTTCCAGCTGGTATTTTTCTGAAATTTCTCACGCAAGAAATTATCTGAGAATCACCATGCCGCCGGAAATGCCGTTGTACACATCCACAGAATCCTTAGGATTCAGATGCGCATTCGACAATTAAAATTAAGAAGACGATTGGCAAACCGAATAAAACCCACCTTATCCGAAAAATCCAACCCTGTTCTGACTTGAATTTACCGGAACTCTGACATATCATTACCGGAAAGTTATTTTGAATTCAGTCTGGTTATGGGGGATTCCGATGATAATTGTCCGTCCGGTTTTGTTGGCACACCTGTTTATATTGTTCTCATTCTGTTTTTCTGCCTGTTTCGATTCGGGTTCGGATAACAGTGATGACGGAGATGAAGATAAGTATTCGGGGGAAGAGCAGTCCGGCGGCTTGAATCAGCCGTGCAATCCTGATAAAAGCTGCGACGAAGGGCTGGTTTGCGACGAAAATGATACTTGCATACTCGATTCCAACCCGGAGAACGGCGGATTGAATCAGCCGTGCAATCCCGACAATTCATGCGACCTGCCATACGTCTGCATGAACGGTATCTGCACTGAAGACAGCGACCCGGAAAGCGGCGATGTCGGTCAACCCTGCAACAGCGACGGCACATGTAACGACGGACTGGAATGCTCCAGTGAATTCGTCTGTTACCGCCCTTCCGTAATACCAGACGGAGATGACACCACCGACGGTGACAATATGCCGGACGGCGACGATTATGTTGACGGCGATGGACAGACCGGCGACATGGACGATTTCATTGACGGTGACTTCGACATGGCCGATGAAGATTTCGGTGAGCTGGATATGAGTGAAAACTACACCGATTACGAATACGAGTTGCCGGACACAGACCCGAATGATCGTCCTCCGATTTACATTTCATTTCTCTGGCACATGCACCAGCCGATTTACTGGCCATACGAAAAAGTGACAGAAACCGCTTCCAATCATCCGGGATTCCCCGGCGGAGATGTCGGGCTGTATGGAATTTTCACCAATCGCAGCGGACCGTATACTTCATGGCCCAAAGACGCCGTAGGCAAGGGGCTGGACCTTCCGCACCTTGGCGCACAGGTTAGTTTTTCCGGTTCGCTGATGGAAAACCTCAACAATCTCGCGGCAGGCGGAGTCGCATTCGGCAACTGGCAATCGTCGTGGAGTTCGGCTCTGGGCTGGGAGACGGAGCTGGGCAACAAACGCCTTGAACTGGTGAACTTCGGATATCATCACCCGCTTATGGGGCTGATAGACTACCTCGACATACGCCTGCAGATTCAGATGCACCGTGAAATGCTTTCCGACAATATCGGATGGGCCGCTTCGAAAGGCATATTTCCGCCTGAGTGCGCTTTTTCTCCACGCATGATTCCGGCGCTGCTTGACGAAGGTATTGAGTGGGTGCTGGTGGATAATATTCATTTCGACCGTACACATAAAAATTATCCCTGGGTGGCGCAGTCCGGCCTGCCGCGCCCGAATCCAGCCGAACAGCTGAGCCAGCCTCAGACAAACTGGGTTCAGCTTCAGAACATATGGGCGCCGTCTCAGGTGTCAGCCCCCTGGGGATATCAGCCGCATTACGTTTCCTACATAGACCCGGACAGCGGAGAACGCCATAAAATAATAGCTGTTCCGGCGGCCCGCTACGAAGGCAACGAAGATGGACGAGGCGGATTCGGCGCTTTGCAGTATGAATCTGTAATGAGCCAGATCGAATTCGCAAATGTCGATCCTGCACACCCGATTCTCATCGTCCTGCACCACGACGGAGACAATTACGGCGGCGGCACGGACGCTTATTACGGAAGCAATTTTCAGAACTTCGTCAACTGGCTGAAGGAAAACCCCGACCGTTTCGTTGCAACTACAATTCAGGATTATCTGGACATGTTTCCGCCCGAAGAAAACGACATAATCAATGTCGAAGACGGCTCATGGGCCGGTGCCGACAACGGCGACCCGCAATTTCTCAAGTGGAACGGCGGATTCAACGACGAAGGATATTCGCCGGACAGAAACAGCTGGGGAATAATGACCGCAGCTCGCAACCGAGTAATGACAGCCGAAGCCGTTCAGCCTCATTCGTCGGTTGACGCCATAATAAACAAAACCGGAAACAATACCGACAAAGCCTGGCATCATCTTCTGAACGGAGAAACAAGCTGCTACTGGTACTGGGACGGACAGGCGGACTGGGACAGCCACCCGGCGCGGGCTGCAAACCTGGCAGTACAATATGCAGACGCAGCAATAGGTTCTACCTCCGACGAAAGCGTTCCGCCGACGATTTACATTCCTCAGCGCAATCCGTACAATCCCGGTGCCGATGCGCAGACCACTAACGATGTCGAAATCTGGACTTACGTTTACGACGTGTCGGGACTGGATTATGTGGCGCTGAAATATCGCGTGGATTCCGACGGAGTGCGCACGCCGGCCAACGATGTGTATTCGCCGTCCGGTTCCTGGGAAAGCCAGCTTATGGACAGCGTGCTGACGCCGTCTGAAACATCCCCGGCCCCTCAATATCAGGCAAGAAGATACTTCAGCACAATCAGTGATCTTTCAAGCGTGCTGATCGATTACTTTGTGGAGGCACGCGACGGAAAAGGCAACATAAAACGCAGTCCGATTCAGCACGTCTGGATCGGTTCGGCAGGCGGTTCTTCCGGCGGCGGCCTGTGGAAACCTGATAATCCGACGCACGACGACGAAATTACCATTACCTGGACTCAGGCTGCGAAACTGCACTGGGGCGTCAATAACTGGACGAAACCGGAGGAGAAATACTGGCCGGCAGGCACTGTCGCATGGAGCGACGGAAAAGCCGTTGAAACTCCGCTGGATGGTCCCGACGGACAGGGAAAATACACAATAACCATAGGGCCATTCGACAACGAAATATCGAGCGTCAACTTTGTGTTTCACAACAACGACGGCAGCTGGAGTTCACCGGATCAGACCATCAGCATTTCGGATTGAAAATGTTCGAACAGAATTCATTTTAAACGTTCCATTGACTGAAAGTGCGGGGGAAAGTATCATTTTTTCGAATACACGATCTGCTGCAAATTATAAATCAGGGGAGAACATAAATGTCAGATTCAGGCGGTAAAACCGGTCTTGGGAAACTGCTGTCAAAGTTCCGCAGGCGCGCAGATTATTACGAAATCAACCCGCATATCGGACAGATCGCTCCCGATGAGCTCGACACCGCCGGCGCGCTGATGCATACGCTGACCCAGAGCGTACTGCGCCTTCTTTTCCTTCACAGGCATTTCCTCATCGAATCCCCTTCTCTTCAGCCCGATAAATTCAGAAACGAAATCGAATCGCTGATGGCGTTTTATCAGAATCCGATTACTCCTGAACAGGCAGAAGATTTAAGCAGCAGCAGCGTCAGCCTGATAACAAACCAGAAGGAAAGCGAACTTGAATACCTGCATGCGCGGGAAGACGAACTCAGAACGATAATTGATTTCATCGTCGATGAAGTCCGCAGATCGCTCAAAGAAAACGATTCTTTCGGCGCTCAGATGGCAGATTCATTGAAAAACCTGGGGAAATCCCTGGAAATAAACGATCTGGCGGCCTTGAAGCACTCACTGAAATTCAGCCTTGAAATTCTTGCGAATCAGGTAGGCGATAAAATTGAAAGGGACAGGTCATATGTAAATGAACTTCAGGCTCAGATTGATATTCTGAAAACTCAACTGGAAACGCTGAAAAGCGAATCAAAAACCGACGCTTTAACCAAGCTTTACAATCGCCGGGCTTTCGACGAGCGCATTATTTCTGAAGTCAATATGGCGCGCCGCCTGCGCAGGCCGCTGAGCCTTGTAATGATCGACATGGACCACTTCAAAGAAATCAACGACACATACGGACACCAGGCCGGAGATG
>JAKQSH010000399.1 GCA_029570245.1 Deltaproteobacteria bacterium
GGAGGGCAAGCCGTATTTTGACGTGACCTGGCATTTTTTCTCCAACAGAAACACCTATGAGAACGTCAAGTTCTGGTATTACATCGACACCTATACCAGCGGCAACGACTTCGGTTACGGCTACATCTGCGATCTTACCAGCATCGCCGGAGCTTCAGGCGGTTCGGCGTTTTTCCAGGGCAGCCTGGCGCTTAACCCATCCGCCAAGCAGGTTGAAGGCTGGTGGGCCAAAAACATTCAGGATATCCGCCATGACGAGCTTCCGCTGTACACTTCCAATCCACTCAGTGACGCCAACAACGCTCCGCTGACGACTCTGGACGACAACAGCATAGTTCACGAGTGGGACGGACTGACCATTTCGCCGGAAGGCAGCTACATTACAATGCGCTGGACTTTTGACGACCCGATCCGCAAATCGACATACGGAACCACGCGTTCGCTGTTCACCGTTTCTTCCGATGACGAATCATACAAAGACGCCGGAGGCGTTTATCACGACACCGATCCGATGGTTTTTGATGTAAGATACAATCCGCGCAGCTGGCGCGGCAATATAGCCACAATGCGCAATCCCAAAGCATGCAGCCCCGGAGACGACAGCAAATGCGAAGCCAAGCATCCCGGTGAAAAGTGTCTGCCGGTCAAAGGTTGCAGCGGCTCGGATTGCCAGCATTTCTGTGCACTTTCCACATGCAGTGATAATCACACCTGCGGCAGTGGAAAATACTGCATATTCGATTACTGTCTGGCTGATCGCAAGTGGTCAACCGAAGACAATCCTTATCTCGCCGCCGGCGGAGCGGCTGCGCGTACGATTTTCACCATCAAGAAAAGCGCCGGCAACAAAGTTGCACTTTCATCTCTGGTGTCTGACTCCGATTTCATGGCTCAGCTGGGAGTTACGACCACTGAAGAATCGCAGAACATAGTTGACTGGGTATACGGCAAACTTAACAACGCTGCAGAAAAAACAATGCCGGAAGACGACGAAGACAGAAAAGTCATTACAGACAATGGCTCATACGACTACGATCTGCACAGCACCAAATTGCTGCGCGCCCGTTATGAAGGTACTCTCAACAACCCCGACGAATGGCTGCTGCATGATATAGCGCATGCCGAGCCGGTATATGTGGGTGCTGCCGCCATCAACAGCTGGTCCGACGAGCATCACGCCGGAGCTTCTTACGGCTCATATATAAATGATAAAGAATATCAGGAACGCCGTCCGGTTCTGCTGGTTTCGGCCAATGATGGCATGCTGCACTGCTTCGACGCCAACAGCGGCAACGAACTGTGGGCTTTTGTTCCCTGGGACATTGTCCCCAAGCTGAAGGAGCTAGCTTCTCCGGTTTATGATCGTCTGCGCACCCCCACTGTTGACCTGAAGCCGGCGGTTTTCGATGTGTGTGAGAGTCCTTGTGATGATGTGGGAGACTGGACTACCCGCCTGATAGTTGGTTCCCGCGAAGGCGGCGACACTTACTGGGCTTTCGACATAAGACCGCCCAGCAAGCACCTTGCGCCCGAATTCAAATGGTATTTTTCCGATGACGATCTCGGTCTGACTTATTCTCTGCCGGTAGTCGGGCGTTTCAAATCCAACAGCGACAATCCGCCCGATTCTGAATGGCTGGTTTTCTTCGGTTCGGGTTACGCCAGGCACTCGGCGGGCCAGATGACCAAAAAGGGTTATTTCTACGCTCTTAACATGTTCTGCGATCCCTCCGGCGGAAACAAGCTAAACAACTGCGGTCTGGACGGCGGAACCTGGAACGACAGCAGCCAGAAAATTTTAATCAGCAACACAAGTGTAGCCGGAGTTGCAACCGATTTCGACAACAACGTTCTTTCCGACCCCATAGTTGCTGACCGCCTGGATGCCGACGGCAATTCAACCGCAGACGGTTTTGAAGATACTGTTTATATCGGTGATTTGGTGGGACATCTTCTCCGCTTCACAGACAATCCCAGCGCACCCGGAATCAGCATCAGCGGTTCGGTGCTGTTCAATACATACAAAACCAGCGAGGATGCCGGAATTCTTGAAACTTACAAATATTACGTGGAAAACCCGCGACTTGCGTCTTTCGGCAGTGATACTCAGGAATATTATTTCTACAAAATGCCGCGTCCGATCACCACTCGTCCGCAAGTCTGGCGCGAACCAGGACAGAATCATATTATGGTTTTCTTCGGCACCGGAAAATATGACTCTTTCTACGACAGTTTCGATGATTTTACTCGTCAGTTGCAGGGTGGCGGAAGTGTAAAGGAAAATCAGAGCGCTTTCGGCATTGTTGACGAAGGCAATTATGTCGCATGGAGCGAAATTCTGCATCATACGGTTGAAAGCGCCGGGGCCAACGGCAGGCTTAGAACGCTGAACGAGGATTCTTCCGTAGCATCTCCAAAGGGCTGGCAGATCGAATTCAACGGAAGCGGCTACGACAGGGGAGAGCGTGTCATTACCGACATGCAGATTCTGCAGCAGGAAGACCGTGTGAACAACCGCAAGGAATGGATCGCGTTTTTCACTACTTTCACTCCAAATATGCTGGCTACCTGCGATCTGCGCGACATTACCGGCGCTGGAGCGGGCTATCTTATGACGGTGAAGGCCAAGAACGGCAAAAATCCGGATTTCGCCATTCAGGATATTGATGGCGACTCCATGCTTAACAGCGACACCTTCTCGCTGGGCGGCGAATCGCGCGGTTACGCCGGACAGAAATTTTCCGGCACAATCATGTCGAGAGTGGTTGTCGATTCGGCATCCAAAGCCGCTTATGTAAAAACCGGACCTGACAGCCCGGTTATCAGAATTCAGATTATGGGTCAACCGACTTTCGGCGGTCAGAACACATTGTTCTACCGCATCAAATAGGTGAGGTGAGCTCAAATGAGACACAATGAATCAAGCAATATCAGAAAGTTGTCGGCATTGACACTGTCGGCGGCTCTTATTGTTTCTGCGTTGCTTATCGCTCAGACCGCCTCGGCGCAGAGTTACCGGAGCACTTACGGCAGCAGCCGGATTCAGAGCACTCAGGGTCAGGAATCCGCTTACACGAGGCTGGAAGAGGTGAAGGGTATATATAAGGACGACAAATCCGAAGAATATATGCTCTTTCTGGCAAATACCCCCAGCGTGATCATCATCAACAGAGAGACGAAGTTCAAATCGGCCTTCGGAACTGAAATCAGCTATTACAGTGCTCCCCAGATGCTGATGGGACGCATTATAAAGGTGGAAGCCACCAGGGATAACGAAGGCCGCTTGGTGGCCGGCACGCTGACCATCCTTGAACCGAGCGCAGAAACCATGAAGATTCTCAATGAATCCCGCAAAATTGTTCCTCTGGGTCCCAAAGACATGCTTAACAGGCAGTCAAGAGGCTCAAAGAGCGGGCGCTGATGGACGGTGTAAATCGGGTTTCGTGAATTGACGACGTGAACAGATGAAGAGGTTGGAGATGAGAAAGCAGGCAAAGACAGTTACGATGAACGTTATCAACGTCGCAGCCGTAATTCTGCTTATGACCGTCCTGGCGGCATGCGCGGGATCAGCCGGAAACGGCGACGGCAACGGTGATGTCGATGGCGATACCGGCCTTTGCGGCGAACATCAGCACCTCGAAGGCGGAGTCTGCACCTGCGACACGGGATTCGTTCCATCCGAAGACGGCGGAAAATGTGTGGCCGCCCCTGACGGCGACTCCGACAAAGACAACGCAAATCCCGAAAAAGATTCCGATGATACAGTTACGGACGGCGATGATTCCGACGG
>JAKQSH010000405.1 GCA_029570245.1 Deltaproteobacteria bacterium
CATTCGCCCACCGTATCATCGACGACGGCGGGATTCTTCATTATTTCGGTTATTACGAGATCGCTAGGTTCCACATCGACATCGCCGTCAACCACATCGTCTCCATCAACCACGTCGCCGTCAATCACGTCTCCGTCAACCGCACCGCCGCCGACCATGTCGGCTGCGCTGCGCGGCAGAAGTTTGAAGTTGTCGTAGCTGGTGAAAAGCACGCCGTAAAGGTTGTCGTATACGGTGCCGACAGTCGGCAGCGTGTACTGATAGAGCGAGTCGTCAACCATGAGATTGGCGCGCAGATGGGTCGCCACGTAAAAGACGCCGTATCCGTCGTCGTTATCTACAACTTCGACATTGCGCACTTCCACCAGGGCGGCCTGATACTGCTCGGAAAGCGAGCCGCCGGTGGCGATGTCTGCCGGATTTGCAACATAGATCGGAGTGGGCAGAGAAGCCGTACCGGTCTTGGTGATGGAGGTGGCGTGAACCTGGGTGCTGCAGTGCGTGTAAGTGCCTGACTGTCCGCAGTATTCCTGGAAGGTTCCGATTACGTTGACCACGTCTCCGGCGTGTTTGGCCGGAGTAAGATCGCTGGTGTACCACCATATGATAAGGTTCTTGTTCGCGCCGCAGTCGCCTTCGCAGACGGCATGTCCGCGTATGGTGCTGGCCATGTAGATTTCTTCGGTGGTGATGAGCACGCCGGTGAGGGTTACAACCGTGTTGGCTGCGGGCGGATCGGTCTGCAGGTCTTCAATGGTGTAGGTCGTGTCGGTGTCGCCGTCAACCACATCGTCGCCGTCAACTACATCGTCGCCGTCAATTTCTCCGACCACCATGTCGCCGGTTCCGCGCGGGCAGAGCTTGAAGATGTCGTAGCCGGTGGCCAGAACGCCGGCCAGCCAGCCGTATACGGTGCCGTTGGCCGGCAGCGTGTACATGAACGCCAGATCGTCAACCATGAGTCCGCCGGTGACGGTGAACTGGCCGTAACCGACTGCATTGTTGGTGACGGTCACGTTTTCGACCGCAACCAGACCCCACTGCCAGGCTTCAGACAATTCGCCGTCGGTGGCGATATCGGAGGGATCGTCGATGACGGTCGGTTCCGGTACGGTGCCGGTGCCGGTCTTGGTTACGGAGTCGAGTTTGATCTGAGAAGAGCAGTGAGTGGCTGTGCCGCAGTATTCTTCGAACTTGCCTTCAACATCAACGATGTCTCCTGCCGCGATTGAAGGCGGCTCGTCTTTGAAATAGATGACGATGATGTTCTGCCATTCGGCGCACTCGTCTTCGCAGATGGTGAAGCCGCGCAGGTTGGATGAAACATAAATATTGGTCGCGGTTACGGTAACGCCTGAGAGTGAAACCGGCGTGTCTGCGGCGGGTTCGTTCTGCTGCAGATATTTAATGGTGTCTTCGCCGCCCTGGTCGCCGTCGGGAATGTCGTCGCCGTCGGGCAGGTCGCCGTCAACTTCACCTTCCACCATATCTTCGGTTCCGCGCGGACAGAGCTTGAAGATGTCGTAGCCGGTGCCCAGAACGCCGGCCAGCCATGTATAACCGGTGCCGTTGGCGGGCAGCGTGTACATGAACGCCAGATCGTCAACCATGAGTCCGCCTGAAACTACGAACTGGCCGTAACCTACGCTGGTGTCGGTGACCAGAACGTTCTGTACAGCCACCAGACCCCACTGCCAGGGCTCGGAGAGCGGGCCGTCGGTGGCGATATCGGACGGATTGGCGATGACGGTCGGTTCCGGCACGGTGCCGGTGCCGGTCTTTGTCACGGATTCAAGCTCCACCTGGGAAGAGCAGTGTGTGGCCGAACCGCAGTATTCTTCGAAACTTCCCGTAACATCCACAACATCGCCGACCGCCACGCTGGGGGCTTCGTCTTTGAAGTAGGTGACGATGATGTTCTGCCACTGGCCGCAGCCTTCTTCGCAGATGGTGAAGCCGCGCAGGTTGGATGAGACGTAAATGTCGGTTACGGTCACGGTGACGCCTGTAAGCGAAACGGCATAGCCGTTTTCCGGCTGCGTTCCGGGGAACTGCAACCAGGCGATGGTGCCTTCGGTGGGGCCGTCTTCACCGTCGAACTCATATTCGTAATCGCCGTCAACAGGCTCCTGTCCCATGTCTTCCGGGCCGCGCGGAATGATTTTGTAAGTATCGTAAGAAGTATAGATGAATCCGGTGAAGTTCGGGATTTCATCTCCGACCTGCGGAAGCGTGTAGTGATAAAGCACGTCGTCAACCAGCAGACCGCCGGTTACCGAGAACTGGCCGTAACCCTGATCGTTGGCTTCAACGCTTACGGTTCCGACTGTGACCAGCATGTCCTGATATTTCTCGGAATCCTCGCCGTCGGTTTTGACTTTAGCCGCATCGACCGCCACCGGAGCGGGAATTTCGGTGGTGGAACCGGTGTCGGTAATGGCGCCCTTTTCCATGTTGAACGGCGTCACTTCAAGCTGCGTCGAGCAATGGGTATAATACGGCTCGGAAATTCCGCAGAACTCGGCTACCACACCGACAACATTGATAATTTTGCCGACCGCAAGTTCGGGAGGTTCATAGCCGTAAACCGGCTCTTCCTGTATGGTTTTCCAGGTAACCAGAACGCCGGCATATTCGGTGGCTTTCTGATCCTGTACGAAAATTCCGGCCAGATTTGAAGCTACGCTGAATACTTTGGACATGACCACGACGTTTTTGATCTCAACGCGGCTGCCTGCCGGAACAGAGCCGTTCTGAATGTCCATGATGGTTGTTTCGTCTCCGGGCGGTACTTCGCTGTCGCCGTCACCCTCGCCTTCGCCCTCACCCTCGCCTTCGCCTTCGCCTTCGCCGCCGTTGGGGTCGATATCGGTGCCGCCGGTCGAACAGGCCGCAAAAGCCAGCATCGCCAGCAGACACAGGACAGGCAAAAGAATCGCAGTCCATGAATTTCTGTAGTTCATAAAAACCTCCCTTGATTTTTTAACCTTCTGTAAAAGGGGCAAATGTCAAGAACGTGCGTTCCGGTGTTGAGCATAATGAAGCGCCGTACATAGTAAGAAAAGATAATCCTATAAGAGAACCCATAAGTCAACCGTCGCATTCTTACTTAATTAATCCACATATGCAACCGCAATTTTAAGAAATTGTTATTTTTTTACTGATTCTGCATGGATGGCCCGGCAACATCATCTGCTGTGAGAAAAATAACGGACTCAGGCGCTGTATTCTGTCCGTCTGGAAGACTCCGCCGGCCCGGAGCCATATCTCTGATGCCCGTATTGTGCTTGACATGCGGCTGAAAAACCTTATTTTTCAGTTAAACTACCGCTTGAACAGCTTTTTTTGAAAATTTCCGCACAATGGGGAATAATCCGGCGTGCGGCGGTGTTCCTGATATGTGAAACGCGAATGAAAGGAATGCAGAAGTCATGTTGGGTCTGGGTTTCATGCGAAAAAAGGACGGATTTACGGAAGACGTGATGCAGTACGTCGATTGTCTGTATTCGTCCGCACTGCGGATGACGCGCAATCCGGCGGACGCCGAAGACCTGGTGCAGAACACTCTTATGAAAGCCTTCCACAAGCGCGAACAGTTCGAAGCCGGAACCAAGCGCAAAGCCTGGCTTTTCAAGATTATGACCAACACCTTTATAAACGACTACCACAAAGACCGGCGCGAGCGCGACGTTTTCAACCGCGACCTCGATTTCGGCGAAATTGAAGGCCGTTTCCTTGACGAGTGGGCGCAGTCCGACTTCGGTACGTTGAAGCTTTCGCTGACCGATCAGATGTCCGACGAAGTGAAGGCGGCCTTCGAAAACCTGCCTGAAAATTACCGCATGGTAATCGAACTGTCGGACCTGCGCGATTTCTCATATGCCGAAATAGCTGAAATCCTTGATATTCCCATCGGAACAGTCATGTCGCGCCTGAATCGCGGGCGCAAATACATGCAGGACGCCCTGCGTGAATATGCCGAAAAAGAGGGCATTTTCAGGCGTTCCGGCAGAGTCGGAAGTGAAGAGCAGAACAACAGCAATGTAGAACCAATAAGAAGCAGACGAGTGGTGGAAAAATGAATTGCAGAGACGTGGAAAAATATCTCCAGTCCTATGTGGACGGCGAATTCAGCCCTGAGGAAGAAACGGAGATAGAACAGCATTTCAAGTTCTGTCCCGTGTGCCAGAAGAAAGTAGCCTTCGCCGGATGGTTCCGGCGCGAGTTCAAAAAAAGTATGCCCGACGTCAGCGCCTCCAACAGCTTCAAGGTCGGCATGCGCAACATGCTTTACGAAGAAGCCCGCCGGAGCGCCCCGCTTGCCTATAAATTAGCGCCCGCCATGGCCATGCTGGTGCTGCTTCTGCTGGTGGGAGTGGTATATTTAAACCCCACCGTGGAAGTCTCCTCTCCGGTGGTCGAAGCCACCGTCGATCGCCACGTATCACAGTTACCGCTTGACGTGGCATCCAACGACTACAACAAAGTTCAGAAATACCTGCAGAAGAAAATCAATTACGCCGTATCACTACCCCGCTTTCGAAACACCAGCATGGCCCTGGTAGGCGGACGACTCGTAAGCGTGCAGGACAGACCGGCGGCATATGTGAACTATCGCATGCAGGACCGCAACTACACCATGCTGGCGGCTCCCCTGGAGCAATTCCGCAAGCAGATTGAAAATATGCGCAGTCGCATCATCGGGCGCCACCGCATTTTCCTTACTCGTCACAACGGCTTTAATGTGGTGCTGTGGCACGACAACCGCACACTCTACTCCATAACATCCGATGACGACGAGAACCAGCTTATAAAGGTGGTCGCCCAGGCCGAAAGTGAGAGCGAGGATGAACCATCCGATGCGATGTCCTCTTCTCCCGACTCTGAGCCGGACACACCGGATTCAGTTCTGAAGGCGGCTTTTGAAACGTCTCCTGTGACCGACGAGTAAGGCCTGTTTCATGTTCTTTTCCCTCCTCAGGCGGGCGCGGATTCAAAACCGCGCCCGCAGCTTTTTCGGAAGCAGGCAATGAAGCTGTTGCAGCCTGAGAAGCACTGTTCTGTATCCGTCCCGGAAGAGCGAGAAGAAGTTCATTGAGCCGAAAGGGCCGACGCGCGAAACAAGGCGTGGCCCGTCCTTTCTGTGGGGGACTTTCTTCGGACGCGCAAAGAAAGTCCCGCTGCCATAAACCGCGCCGAGGCCGACTTACATTAAAAAGCCGAACATGGATTCTGAGCCTGCCTGGAAATGACACTTCGGAGGGAGACGGCATGGTAAGCAACGATAAACGCCGGTGGTGT
>JAKQSH010000460.1 GCA_029570245.1 Deltaproteobacteria bacterium
ATTCAGGATGTACGATAACTTTTATGCCGGGAAACTCCCTGCGTCTGTTTTCGATCATTTCAGGAGTGAAGCACATATGCACGCAGCAGAATCCGTCCCAGAGTATCACGCGTGCTTTCTTTAGCAAGTCCGGGCTGTTGCCTCCATATGGCTGTCCCGGTTTCCAGACCGCCAGTTCTTCATCTTTGAGTCCCATTGCGCGGGCAGTGTTGCGTCCCAGGTGCTGATCCGGGAAAAAGAAAGCCTTTTCAGTCTTTTTCAGCGCCCAGTCAAGCGCTTTTCCGGCGTTGGCGCTGGTGCATGTCAGGCCTCCGTTCTCGCCGCAGAAAGCTTTTATGTCGGCGCTTGAATTTATGTATACGCAGGGCGTGATTTCTCCGGCGCCGAAAAGTCCGTTCAACTCTTTCCATGCCTGCCTGACATCTTCGATCCGCGCCGAATCCGCCAGCGAACAGCCGGCGTCCGGGTTGGCAAGATATACTTTCTGGTGCGGCAGACTCAGAATTTCCGCCGCTTCGGCCATGAAATGTACTCCGCAGAACACAATTATTTCAGCATCACGGCTGGCTGCGGCGTTGCGGCAGAGTTGCAGCGAATCGCCCAGAAAATCGCCTTCAGCCACTATTCCGGGGCGCTGATAATGGTGCGCGAGTATGACGAGGCGCGAGCCCATTCTGACTTTAGCCATTGCCAGCCGGGCTTCCAGCTCGGCATCGAATATGTGGCGATATTTTTCAGGCAGATTCTGCATTTCTCTCATGGGCTTATCCCTTCTGGCAATTTCAGGTCCGGTTCTTGCTGTAACCGAGGTGTTTCTGTTTAACATCGTCGCCCGGCATTTACAAGAAAATGAGGATTGCCGGGAAATCACGCCGTATAACAAAAAGCCTGCTTCATTAAGAGCAGGCTTTCATCCCTTTGGAATCATTGCGTTTATTTGTTTGTACTGGACTTCTCCACGTTTTCGGAATCAGCTTTGTTCGCTCTGGTTTTTTTGCTGCGGGATTTTTTTTCCGGCTCTTTATTCTGTTCGCTGATCTTTTCGTCTTCCGTCTCTACTGAGATGTTGTCGAGCGTATTTTCAATAATATCCAGAACTCGCGTGTCGAAGAGCAATCCGTTGTGACCGACTCCGTCAATGACGATTTCTTCCGCTCCGGGCAGGAACGAAGAATCGAATGGCAGCACGAAGTTATCGTGTACGCTGCCGACGCAGACGAAACGCACTCCTTCGATTTTTTCTTTTGCCAGCCTCTTCAGCGTTTCAGAACCCGGTTCCATTTCGTGCATAACCGGCCCGCCGACCGGAGCCAGTGCGGGAAACGACAGCTTGCTTCCGGCGTGTGGCGTGGCCAGCGTTATTACGGCTTCTATTTTGCCGGAGCCGTACCGTGCTGCGTATTCGCGCGTAACAAGTCCGCCCAGTGAATGTCCGACTATTGCGGCCTTGCTCTGGCCGGTCTGTCTGAGGGCTTCATCCATGCGTTTTGCCAGATAATCCGCCAGTTCCGGCAGCGTTTTGCTTGTGGTGGGCATGTTGAGCGTATACAGCTGTCTGCCGGCAAGCCTGTTTCTGAGCTTGCCGATGATCCAGGCAAAAGTGATGCGGTTCTGCGACCAGCCGTGAACGAAAATAACCGGCGGTTTACTGTTTCCGCGATATCTGTTGTTGGCTGAGTCGCGGTTGAGAAAACCGAATGGCAGCCATATCAGATCGATGGCGGTAATGGGAAACTCTTTAAGCATGGCAGAGAGCCAGCCGCCGTTGGCTTGCGGCCATTCCGGTTTCCAACGTCCCGCTTCGCGTCGGGTGGACTGTGATTCGTAATAGCTGAAAAGAAAAGTGAGAGCGTTGAAAATAAACGCTCCCACCAGATACAGAGCAACAATAATAAGCAACGAAACGGCAAGTTTCATCGCGCAAAACCTCCGCGCGCAAATCGCGCAGCCTGCCTCCGACTAAAGAACGTCGTGGCTCTTGTCGCGGGCCTGCCTGCGTCTATATGAAGGAATAAGTATTGCGTCGTCAATTTCCGGGAACGACTGGTTGATGGAATCGTTTATGCTGGGGATTCTGACGCGACGCTCGGTTTCAGGTTCTATTTCGCGCGGTCGGTCGATGCTGCGCTCCATGCGATCCAGCCGTTCGTTCCTGTCCATGCGTTCGATACGCTCGCGTTCAATGTTGCGCCTGACCGCCATGAGGTCGTCGTCGCGGTCCATTTCAAGCGGCTGCGCCTGCGGGCGGAATATGCCGTTCATTCCGTCGCGGGTGTTGCGGTCTCTTTCTTCATAACCCAGCGGTTTTACGCGCTCGCGCAGGCCGCGTCTGGCGTCGTATTCGAAGCCGGTGGCGATGACCGTAACTTTTACGTTGTCGCCCATGTTCTCGTCGGTGACGTAACCGAAAATGAAATCGGCTTCGGGATCGGCGCTTTCCTGGATGTAGCCGACCGCGGCATCGACTTCACGCAGGGTAAGAGAGCGCGAACCTGTGATGTTGACCAGCACGCCCTTGGCGCCGTTGATGTTGAGATTGTCGAGCAGCGGGCTGGTTATGGCCTGGCGGGCGGCTTCCAGCGCGCGTTCGGGGCCGGATGCGATGCCGGTTCCCATTATGGCCATTCCCATGCTGGACATTATGGTCTTAACGTCGGCGAAGTCCACGTTGACGTAACCGGCGGTGGTGATGAGATCGGAGATGCCGCGCACGGCGTTTACCAGAACTTCATCGGCCTTCTTGAAGGCCTCCATGGCCGGAAGATCGACTTCTTCCATTTCGAGCAGCTTCTGGTTGGGAATTACCACCAGCGTATTGACGTTGTCTTTGAGATTGTTCAAACCCTGTTCCGCAAGTTTGCCGCGCTTGGGGCCTTCGAAACGGAAAGGTTTGGTTACTATACCCACAGTGAGAATGCCCATTTCACGCGCTTTGGCCGCGATGATGGGCGCCGCTCCGGTTCCGGTTCCGCCTCCCATGCCGG
>JAKQSH010000009.1 GCA_029570245.1 Deltaproteobacteria bacterium
CGCTCTTCCGATCTGGCAGTACGCCGCAGACATTCCGCGCGTGGCGTGGAAGACCGGCACGTCTTACGGCCACCGCGACGCGTGGAGCGTGGGGTACAATCCGCGTTACACGGTGGGCGTCTGGGCCGGCGACTTCGAAGGTCACGGAGTGGCCGAACTGAAAGGCTCCGAAGTGGCCGCGCCGCTGCTCTTCGACATCTTCAGGGTGCTGCCGCATTCATCCGACGGCGAGTGGTTCAGACAGCCGGCGGGAGTGAGCGAGCGCGATGTGTGCGCGCTTTCGGGCATGCCGCCGGGACCGCACTGCGGCGCGACGCGGCGCGACCTTTACATTCCGGGCGTATCGCCTTCAAAAACCTGCAACATGCATCGGGCTTACGACATCGACAGCAGAACCGGCTACCGTCTCTGTTCGCGCTGCCGTTCGGGACGCCCATACACCACGAGGGTTTACGAGGTTTATCCTCCGCAGGCCGCCGAATGGATGGCCGGCGCCGGCTGGGCGGTGCAGAACCCGCCGCGTCACAACCCGCACTGTCAGGCGGTGCAGTCGGGCGAAGCTCCGCAGATGGACTCGCCGCAGAACGGCATGGAGTATGTGATAAGACGCGGACAGCCGCTGGAGCATCAGAAAATAAGGCTCTCGGCTTCGGGCGGTGCAGGCGGCGGAAGGCTGTACTGGTTCATCGACGGCGTGCTGCTGGGCGAAACCGCATCGGGCGGGGCGCTGTACTGGCCGCCGGAAGCGGGCAGACATGCGGTGGTCTGCGCCGACGACGAAGGCCGCCGCTCTCAGGCGGAAATCGTGGTAAGGTAAGCCGTTCGTCCGGCTATGTTGATTCCGGGAAAATCGGCGCAGAACTTGAAAAGTTCAGAATCATCTGCATTCGCTGTCACTGTCTTTGCAGCCTCCTTCTTCTTGTTCTTCGCGGTAAACGTAGGTTGGCGGATCGGTCAGGTAATCCCAGCGACAGAAACCTTCGTAGTGCGTTTCCCGCACTGTTTCTTCTCCGCAACCTCCGGCAACGATCTCTTTCGCGAGGTATCCTTCATCGTCGTACAACCACGACTCGCAGTACGGGAAGACGCCGTCGCAGAAATCCGATGCGGCGACACTCGCCATTCTGCCTTTTTCGTCGTAAGTGACTTCATAACAGGGACCGTCCATTACGCGGTCGCAGTCGTCGTCGAATCCGCCGCTTATGTTGCGGCCTTCTCCGTCGAAGGTCCAGGTGCGGCATTCGTCGGGAATGTTTCCGCAGTCCTGAAACACAAACTCCCATTCCACCTTATCGAATTCGTTGTAGCCCCACTGATAGCAGGGGCCTATCAATTCGTATTCAGCCCCCGGGAAGTACCCGGTTCGTTCGCTGACCAGACGCCCTTTTTCGTCGTAACCGTATTCGGTGACGCTTACGATTGTGCCGTAGCAGTTGCTTCCGCCCTCTTCCGTCAAGGGGGCGGCGTCTCTGAATTCTTCCTTCACAAGACGCCCGTCGGTGTCGTATGAATACAGGTAGCACCGATCGGCCAGTCCGTCACTGCAGTAATAGTCCTCTTCCGTTCGAATTTTCCGTCCGGCTGAATCGTAGATGTATTTGAAGCAGTCTTTGCCTGAGTATGAAATTTGAAGGCCGTTTTCGTCATACTCCCAGCTTCCGCAGGATTGCGCCTCTTCGCCGTCGCAGAGGTAGTCGATTTCGCAGGATGTCATGTTGCCTCTGCTGTCGTATTCATATGTCCAACAGTCGTTCAATTCCAGTGTGCCGTCGCATTGATGATCGTTGACAGTATGCGTCAGATTGCCGTGAGAGTCGAATTCCCTTTCATAGCACCAGTTGGAGAATATGGGATCAATTCTTTCGAATGTGCAGATTCCTCCCAGTTGTTCCGGCTCCGGCTCTGAATCATTTTCGTTGTCGCCGGCCTCCGAGTTATCGTTGCCGGCTTCTGAATCTCCGTCTGTTGCGCCATCTCCTGCCTCGGAGTCTCCGTCGGTCTGTTCTCCGACTTCATCTCCGCCGCAGGCCGCAAAGCAGAACAGCACCGCCGTGAAAACGGCAACCGATAGCAGGGCTCTTTTCATGGACGTCTCCATACTGACCCTTGAGTTATGAACTGTGACTGACCTTTTCCGTGGGACACTTTTTATATAATATTGCAGAAGCGCTGCGTTTTTCAAGAGAAATCATCGTTCGGTCTTCCGGGTTTTCCGCCTGTTGCGCTTGTCCGCCTGCGGCTTATTTTTCTTACATCGTTGACATAACGGCTTTGAATGAGCTAACGTAACTCAATTATGTCAGGGATTATATAAGGTTGCTGTCATGGAGAAGCTCGAAAAATACGCACTGGGCGGACTGCTGATACTGGCGGTTCTGATTCTTTTCGTAAAACTGGGCAGTTTTCCGCTGCAGATGCAGTGGGAGCCGAATTACGGCCAGGTCGTGCGCGAAATGGTCTGGGGTGAAGGCGATCTGATAACACCGGCCTGCAAAGTCGGTTCCGACGAGGGCGCGCCTTCGGGCACCTTCTGGTCCAAGCCCATTATGATTTTCTGGATGTCATACCCCTTCTACTGGATCACCGGCTCTTCTTCGGAGTGGAATGCGCGCATTCCCATTGCGCTGGTCGGTCTTTTAGGCATCTACATGACGTACTGGTTCATGGGGCGCCTGTACAACCGCCGCACCGGTCTGCTGGCGGGTCTGCTGCTTCTTACCACTCCGGCGTATTTTCTCATTTCGCGAACCTTCATGGTGGATACGCCTTTTGTGGTTTTCATGTGGATCGCCATCGGCTTTCTGCTGCTGGGCGAAAAAGAGCGGAAGCCCTTCTACACTTACATGTTCTACGTCTTCATGGCGCTGTCTTTCCTTACCAAAGGTCTGCTGCCGCTGATTCTGGTGGGCGGCACGCTGACTCTGTACATCATGGTTTCCTTAGACTGGCGCATTCTGAAGCGTATGCATATTCCCACCGGCATACTTATTTTCCTGGCCGTCGGCATTCCGTGGTATCTGTACATGTGGACGAAGTACGGCAATTTCTACCTCGAAAAATTCTTCTGGTCGCATCATTTCGACCGCGCCATGGGCAAGCTCGACAAGCCCGACGACTCTTTCGAGATGTTCGTGCTGTATTTCTGCGTGGGCGTGCTGCCCTGGATAACATTTCTGCCGCAGGCCATCGCAAACATCGTACCCTGGGGCAGACGCGAAGCCGACAGGCCGACGCTTGAGCTGTTTTTCCTGTCGGGATTCGTCTGCTGCTTCGCGTTCTTCTCGATCATCAGCACCAAGTTCGTGCATTACATTTTCCCCACCGTGCCGTTCACCGTGGCCATGCTGGCGATTTACTTCGACAGGCTGCTCGACGAAAACCGCTCGAACAATCTGAACCGCCTGATTTTTATGGCGGCGCTGGTGGTGCTGGCCATAATCGCGCCGGACATTCTCGATCAGAAAAACTACCGCAACATTTTCTATTTCATCACCACCGAACGTCTGCAGGACTGGCATCCGGCGGTGGCCAACCCGGCGCTGTGGTTCGTTCCGCTGTACTTCCTGTGGGGGCTGGTGCTGGCGGCGGGTTTCGTGTTCCGAAAGTTCAATCGCCCCCTGCTGGCGGCGCTGACGGTTATTTCGGTGGTTTATGCTTTCTACATCAATACTCACATGATTCCGCGCCTGACCGAAATGTTCTCGGCCAGCGGCATGATAAAAAAATACCTCGAACTGCGTTCCGGCCCGGACGAGCCGCTGGGTGAATTCACGCAGACCTGGAAGTCGCGCTCCATAAAATATTATCTGCCCTTCGACGAAATGAAGAAGAACGGCTACATGGCGCATCGCGTGCGCAACGACATAAGCTCGGTGCGGCAGTGGTACAACCGTTACAAGGGCAAGCGTGTTTTCATCATCATAGAACAGAAGCAGAAGCATTTCAGCCGTATCAACGCCCTTTGGGAAGAAGTGTCCGGCGGCGAACAGCTGATTAAAATCTTCGACGACGGCGTGCCGGGCGAACCCTACAATCCCGAATTCTGGCTGGTTTCCAACCGCGACAACAACGGCCAGGCAAAAAGGATCAGCAGGGAAGAACTTGACCGGCAGCTCTCCGAATTCGTATCCGACAAGCCTTTCGAGCCGTCGAAGAAAGTCGAAGTTCAGTTCGACAAGGGCATAAAAATGCTGGGCTACGAACTGAAGCCGGAAGGAAAAATCAAGCGCGGCGACGATCTGGAAATCACCATGTATTTCCAGGCCACCGAAGATGTGGCGCAGAGCTACGAAATCTTCGTGCATGTGGAGCCGCCGGTAAACGCGACTTATCGCCATCGGGGCGACCACGTTCCGGTTGACGGACGCTATCCCACGAACCGCTGGCGCGCAGGCCAGTACATAAAAGACACGTACAAAGTAAGCATTCCGCCGGATGCCCAGCTTGAAAAGCTCGGCGTTTTTGTGGGCTTCTTCAAAGGACGCCAGCGCCTCAACCTCGAAAATACGCCCATGCGCGACCGGGAAGGCCGTCTGAACCTGGGCGAAATAGAAGTGACGATGTAGCGGCGCACAGGAGCGCCTCATAAAAAAACCGCCGGAACGCCCGGCGGTTTTTTGTTGCGTCAGAATGAAACGTGCGCCTACAGCGCTTCGCCGTGGCTGTTCATCATGCGGATGAACTCCGGCGTCATGCTCCACTCGTGCATGTAGAAATAAACCGCGCGCAGATCGCTTATCATCATATAGCTGAAAGCCTCGTCCTTTTTCATCAGGCCGTGCAGCCAGGCTCCGCCTTCGATGTCGCCCAGTGCGTTGAGTTCGCGCGCCTGCGCGTTGTCGATGACCCCGCCACCGGCTTCAAGCAGCAGTCGTGTGCGCTTGAGTCCCTTGAACAGCTTGATCTGCGCCGCCGGAAATGAGGCGGGCAGCATTATTTCGAGCGGCGCGCCCAGCGATCTGAGCACGGCCAGCTTTGCAGCGTTGATTTCCCCTGCGTCGCTCACGCGCAGCAGAAATTCGCAGCGCGGCACTTTTTTGAGCATGGCGGCGGCGGCGGCGTCCATGTCGGACATGGCCATTTCGAAGCGCTTGGTGCGCGGGCCGAGCGCCTGTGCGCGTCCGATGAACTGCTCGTTCAGGGCGGATTTCGATACTCTGAAGCTGACGTTGTAGTTTCTGAGTTCCTCAAGGCGGCTCAGGTGCTGCGCCGTGAATTCGGTCGGCAGCATCAGATTGACGTTTATTCCGGCCTCCGCCACCTGTTTGAGCAGCGAGCGCGGCGGGAACATCGCACCCCAGTCCAGCACGGCTTCGGCGTTCTGGATAGCGGCGATGTTTTCGATGGCGGCAGCCGGCGTTTCGGGGGTGATGACGAAGTTCTTGCGCATGGGCGCGAATATCAGTCCGCGTCCGGCGCTCTCGGCTTTCGGCGCGGTTCCCACGCTTTCGCGGCCCAGCTTCGGCGCGGCGTATGCGCCGTTTTCAAAGGCTGAAACAATCAGAAGCGCCATAAGAAACACAGAAAGACCGGCATATTTCATCGGATTTCCTTTGCTTTTCATTCACGGTGACTATTCGTTCGCGGCGCTTTTTCAAGCATCCATTGCGCAGCGTTTTTGAACATGAAGTATAGCACATCTTTGCGCGATTCGCGCAAGTCACGGCGATCCTGCGGGTCGTTAACTTCGTCGAAAAGCGCCCTGGGTTTTCCGTGCTCCAGCAGCAGCCGATGGCGACCGACGGCGAACGAGGCGTCTTTGCTGCGGTTGAACGAAGCCGCGACGCGCGTCTGCGGCGTCTCTGCGCCTGAAATCAGCGGCAGCAGACTTGCGGCGTCGATGCCTGAAGGCGGCGCAATGTCGAGCAATTCAAGAATGGTAGGATAAATCGACATCATTTCGACCGGACTGTCGATGCGCCTGGCCTCCGGGAAGCCGCGCGGATACAGCACAATCAGCGGCACATGCACGATTTCGGAATACAGGCTGTGACCGTGTCCGGCTGCGCCGTGGTCGAGGAATTCTTCGCCGTGATCGGAAACGATAATCACGGCGGTTTCATCCAGAACTCCCCACTCGTCAAGACGTTCGAGCATCAGGCCGAACTGCCGGTCGTTGTAGCTGACTTCGCCGTTGTACAGCGCCTGCAGACGCCGCCAGTCGCGTTCGGTCAGCTTAAGGCGTCCCCGGCTGATGTCGGCCATTATATAGGCGGTTCTGTAGGGATTTATTGGACCGCTGTATGGCTCCGGGTCGTAAAGATTCAGAAATTCGCGTTCGGGGTCGTAGGCCACATGGGCGTCGGTGGTTCCCAGCCACACCATGAACGGCGATGACCAGACGCGTTCTTTCTCCCACACGCCGAACCAGGCGTCCAGCAGGTCGCGGCTGCGGTTGGGACGCCTTTCGCGGATCATGTTGCGCTGGTAATCGAGATCGTATCTGAAACCGAAAGCGCTTGAAACGTAGCCGTTGGCCGAATATTCGGCGGTGACGGTCTGCGGGCGGGCGCGTTTTATGGCTTCCGACAGAAACAGCGTGCCGCGCGCCGGACGGTCGTCTGGCTCCAGCATGTTGGAATTCTGCGGATACAGTCCGGTAAGCATGGAAGCCTGCGAAGGTTTGGACCAGCTGGCCTGGGCGTAGGCGCGCGTAAAGACGATTCCGTTTTCGACTGCGCGGTCGAAGTTGGGAGTTATCATTCCGTTGCCGGGCGCCAGCGCGTTGATGCGGTCGAAGCGCAGCGTGTCCGAAAGCCATACAACCACGTTGCGCGGCTTCTCGAATCCGGGCCAGGCTTCCGGCGCGGCTTTTTTCAGCAGGCGCGGTTCGATTACAAGCAGGCGATCTCCGGGGCTTCCGCCTGAAACTTCGAACTCCAGGCGCAGCATCTCTCCGGCATGGTCGTGCAGGTCGATCAGGCTGCCGCGTCCATTGCGACAGCTTTCGTCCGCGTCTTCGGTGATGTAATAATAGTCCCGATATTCTCCGCTTTGCTCGTCATAACGCACCGCACGCAGCGCGAAGTGCAGCGGGACGGCTGCATTTTCTCCGGCTTCGCAGCGGTATTCGAAAGCCAGGTAGGAATCCGCCGGAATTGCGGCGTGCAGCGTAAGTCTGTCGCCGCCGTGCAGTATGGTGCTTTTGCGGGCTCTGCCGAAAAAACCGTCGCGCAACAGCACGAAAAAGTCGGCACGACTGCGCGTTCCGGCGGATTGATCCGTTGCAAAGCGCATGGAAGCCACCGCAACGCCGCGTCCTTCAAGCGTGACTTCATAGTAGGACTCTGCATCGGGCGGCATTTTTACCGGAACAAGGTAGCTTCTGAAACGCTGCGATTCAATCTCCACCGAACAGAATTCTTCGCCGTCTAGCAGCACGCGCAGACGCTGCGGCGCGTTTTCGGCGGCGGCGCGGATTTCGAAGGCCCGGTATGCGCCGTCCGGCAGATAAGCCATGAACGACGCGCTTCCGCCCCTGATGCTGCGATAATAAACTCCGCCCCGGCGTCGTCGTTCGCTCCAGCCGTAAGCTGTCCCCGGCAGAAACTGCAGATCAAAGGACGGATCGCCCGCTTCGTAGAGCGGCCCGCGTGAAGACACGTCGGCTGAAGCGTCCGGCTCCAGCAGCGGCGCTTCGTCAAAAGGTCCCTGCGGAGCGGCGATATTGCGGGGGCTGATGAAAAGCCCGGCGTCATAAGTCTGCGGAATATCTTTTTTTCCGAAAGTGAAATACTGCCGGATGTAATCGTAGGAATCCGCCAGCATCAGCAGCGCCGCAGGCAGTGCGATAAGCAGCAGCAGTGTGGCGATTTTTTTCATCTGGAACCGTTCGGGGCGGATCAGTTCAGCTCTTCGTCGAGCGTC
>JAKQSH010000012.1 GCA_029570245.1 Deltaproteobacteria bacterium
ACCGTGTTATACTTCAATGAAGGCGATGCCGCGGTAACCGTGTACGTCATCATCGATTCATACAATGTTGGCGCCGCTGGCAGCTTTGAACTTGTCACCAAGACTGGAACTATTCAGCAGTGCATAGACGACCACGACATAGGCACTGTCGCCAATCTGCCTTACACGGTCAACTCCAATCTTACCGGCAAAGGCAATGACGTGCATTTCCTCAGCAATTGCGCCGGAACCGATGCTTCACCGGAAGAAGTTTACGAAATCGACTTGACCGCCGGTGAAACCATTAAGGTTACTGCCACAAGCACAGCTGACCTGGTTCTTACAATCTCCAACAACTGCAGTGTCTGCCTCGCCGGGTTTGATTACGGTAATGCGGGCGATGGCGAGACAATCTATTATGTTGCCCCGGCTGACGGTACTTATTTCATTACTGTTGAGGGATACGGTGCTGCTGATGTCGGCGCATATTCTCTCGAAGTCAAAGTCCCGGCCACCTGCGATGACGGCATCTCATACGTCGGCTGCTGCGACGGCAATGTCGCCACCTGGTGTGAAGACGGAGAACTCAAGACTTACGACTGTGAAGCCAACTACGGCGTAACCTGTGGATGGTATCAGGATTCGCTGCAATATTGGTGCAAAGAAACAGCCGACGAAGATCCGAGTGGAAACAATCCGTTAGCCTGCTATCCAGGTTAAGTTCGATCTTTTCTGATCGAAAAAGGGCCGGTTCCAGATGGAATCGGCCCTTTCTTTTAACGACGCTATGTGTAAAATGTTTACTGTGTAAAAATGCAGGAATGCAGCAATGAGTAGTGTCGAAAAAATTCTTGGCGGCGCACCCGAAAGCCCTGGCGTTTATCTTATGAAAGATCATCGCGGCGCTGTTTTTTACATCGGAAAAGCAAAGAATCTGCACAAGCGCATGCTGCAATACATCCACCCGCACTCCGACAACCGTTTCTTTGTGCAGATTCTGCACCGGATTCTTGTCGGCGTTGAATTCATCGTGACTTCAACGGAAAAAGAAGCGCTGATCCTTGAAAGCAATCTCATTAAAAGCAGACAGCCACGTTTCAATATCCGCATCAAGGATGACAGCAGTTTTCCGTCTCTACGGCTGGATTTGCAGAAGGATTTTCCCCGGCTTGAATTTGTGCGCAACCGCAGAAATGACGGCGCGCTGTATTTCGAACCATATCATTCTGCAACAAAAGCTCGGACAGTGCTTGATCTTGTCAACCGTTACTTCTGCCTGCGCAATTGCAGCGATATGATGTTCCGCAATGCAAAACGTCCCTGCATACGTCACCAGATGGGGCACTGTCTTGCTCCATGCTCGCTTCCGGTCAGTCATGACGATTATATGGCAGAAGTGCGCAAAGTGCGCCTGTTTCTTGAAGGCAGAAAGGAGTTGTTGCTGTCCGAACTGCTCCCGCTGATGAAAGCTGCCTCTGCCGCGCTTGATTTCGAACGTGCAGCTGTTTTGCGGGATCAGATAAGAGCAGTAGAAGAGACTCTCGAAAAACAGGTTATGGAAATCAGCGATTCGGTTGAATGGGATGTTGTCGGTTTTTATCGTGAAGGAGAACTGGCCGAATTCGCACTCTTGCAGATTCGCAACGGCAGAGTTATGGGGCGCCAGACTTTCGGCGCCAGAGGTTATGCGGTTGACGATGCCACCTTGCTGGAAGATTTCATCACTCAGCACTATCGCAAAGTAAATCCGCTGCCCGAAGAGATTCTGCTGCCGCTGCAGCTGGAAAATTGCGCAGACCTTGCCGATTTCATTTCTGAAGGTAAAGAAAAAAGAGTCGAACTGTTTTTTCCTAAGCGCGGAAAAAAGAAACAACTGCTGGATATCGCCACTGAGAACGCCAACAATGCCTTTGCAGAACGCCAGTCCGCCGGGCGCAATATCAGTCTGATGTTGGAGCGTCTGGAGAAAAAGTTGAACCTGTCACATGTTCCTCAGCGTATAGAATGCTGCGACATATCCACCTTTCAGGCCCGTGCATCTGTTGGTTCCGTGGTTTGTTTCGTCGATGGTTTGGCGGATAAATCCGAATATCGCCGTTATAAAATAAAAAGTTCAGAAGCTGTTGACGATTTCGCCATGATGTATGAAGTTCTTACTCGCCACCTTAAACGTGCTATGGAACGCGGCGTGCTGCCGGATTTGCTTATGGTTGACGGCGGTAAAGGACAGCTTAACGTTGCTGCCGCAGTGCTGAAAGACATTGGCATCGAAGGCGTTGACATTGTCGGTCTGGCAAAATCGCGATGGAAGGAAGAGGTCGGTCCTGACCAGATAGCCACAAAGATTGAAGGTCGCTGGCAGACTCCTGAACGTGTGTTCCTTCATAATGTTAAAAATCCTGTAGTGCTTAATCCCGGAACATCGGAATTGCTGCTGCTGCAGCGTGTTCGCGATGAAGCTCATCGTTTTGCGATAGAATATCACCGCAAGGTCCGCAAACAGAAAACCATGCGCTCCGGGCTGCTGGATATTCCAGGGGTCGGCAGTAAGCGCATGAAGATTCTGCTTACGCATTTCGGGTCCCTTAAGAAACTGCGTGAAGCAAGCGCTGAGCAGATCGCCGCTCTACCGGAAATACCGGAAAGCTTAGCCATTGAAATATTCGAGTATCTGAAAAAAGCTGACTAAGGAATTTCACTTAAGCTTCCGGGCCACCATATCTGTCAGAATCGGCAATACTTCACTGCTTGAACCCTGCAGGAAAATGTCGGTAAGTCTTGAAGTCAACAGGGTTTTTTGCAAGTTAAGTTCAACTATTTTTGCTCCATTCTGTCTGGCAATATCCGGCAGCATGTTTGCTGGTGTTACTGTTGCACTGGTTCCGACAACAAGAATCACTTCACATCTTGCAGCCATACTTGTTGATCGCATAAAAGCTTCCTGAGGGATTGATTCTCCGAAGAAAACGAAGTCCGGCTTAAGAATGCTTCCGCAGTTTTTACATAAAGGCGCCTTTTTTGTCTTTTCAGTGCAATCGGCAGTATTGAACGATGCGCCGCACTCCAGGCAAATCAATCTGCGTCCGTTGCCGTGAAATTCTATTACGTCGATGTTACCGGCTTCCTGATGAAGCCCGTCAATGTTCTGGGTAACAACACAATGCAGCCGCTTCAGTTTTTCAAGTGCAGCCAGTGCCAGATGTCCGGGATTGGGCTGGGCAGCCAGCACCACTCTGTTCATTTCGGCCACCATTTCCCATACCTTCAGGGGAGAAGAGATGAAAGATGAAATGTGTGCGTAAACCATCGGGTCGAAACGCTCCCACAGGCCCCCGGCGCTTCGAAAATCGGGGATGCCGGAATCCACCGACATTCCTGCTCCTGTAAGGGCAATGGTAAAAGAGGAAGAGGCTATCAGTTCTGCAGCTTCTTCCAGCATGGACTTATTCTGCACTTTTCACATGCTCGCTTTCCCCGAATGGAATCAGTTTAAAGCGACCATTTGCATCTTTAAGCAGAATTCCAGATACCAAGCCAGCCGTATTGACGTTTTTCTTGAATGACAAGCTTTCAGGAATGCTTACGTTCATTCCGATAAAATCATCCAGATTATCGTTATCTTGCAAGTGTTCCAGCGGACTTATTTCCACCTCGGCCTCAATGCGATGTGAGTCGGCAGGTTCGATATGCAGGGCTTTCAGGGCGATATTCCGACCGTCGTTCTCGAATTCTCCGATAAGATCGACTTCATTACCCGTTTTTGCAACTTTATCTCCGGTATCGCCTTTGACGAATATCGCCGCATTTGCATGACCGTTGCGGTCGCAGATGTAGTAGCCGTCTTTCTGGATAGCCGTTATCAGCGCACCGCTTATCTGTAATATGTCACCGTCTTTTGCTCCGAATTTTGAATTCGGGTGCCACAGATCGCTTATTTCAGCCAGCCTGGCATTCTGCTGCCATGAACCGTCTTCGGCGTAGCAAGCTTTGTTTTTCCAGCGATTTTCCAGGTATGGTTTTGGGGCTCCGTAACATTCGGTGTTATCGCAGGAATTGACTGTACAGGCGCAGTCAGCCGAAGGCGGCGGTGTAATCTCGAATCCTTCGCAGGCGTCGCCGATTCCGTTGCCGTCTCTATCCATCTGGTCTGCGTTGTTTATCTGCGGGCAGTTGTCTGTGTCGTCGTCGTATCCGTCTTCATCCTGATCGTTTGCAATCGGTGTTTGAGGTGTTGCGGCGAAAAGTACGTCTTCGTGCGGATTGTGTTTGAATGCACAGACTTCTTCCGCCTGGTCCGCTTCATATTCCGGGGTGCCGGGGCAATAAACCAGCGGCATGAGTTCGAAGATATATTTATCTTCTTCTGTTGCATTGTCCTTCAGCGGCTGCAATGCGGCTGTAAGCTCGTTGCGAATGTCCGTCAGAGTTTGAGTGAAGCCTTTTTCTGCGTCTGCCGCATCGTCAGACATTTTAACGCAGATCGTCTTGTCATGGCCGCAAACATCCAGAGTCTCGCAAAAGGAATTGTATGGGGCGATTCCGCTGTCGCCATACATCGGTCTGCCGCCGATAAGGAGCAGGCGCACGTCCCAGGCTTCTGCGTTCAATATTGTAGCGTAAGGGTGTCGGCGTCCATTCTCGTTTGCAGAAATTACCGTTACGTCTGCCAGGCTTCCAGTTCTGAGGCTTCCCAGACGATCTTCAATTTTCATTACGCGCGCGGCTATGTCGGTAGTCATGCGAACCAGTGTTCTGTCGTCGAACGTGTTGTTCCAGTAACGCTCC
>JAKQSH010000017.1 GCA_029570245.1 Deltaproteobacteria bacterium
GCAGCGCCGGTTGAAGCGCCGGCGCCGGTATGCGAATCTGAAAACTGCGGTGATTTCGTGCATCTGCATCTGCACACCACTTTCAGCCTGCTGGACGGGGCCTGCCGTATCGACCGTCTGGCGGCTCAGGCGAAAACCCTGGGTTTCAAGGCCATGGCGATTACCGATCACGGCAACATGCACGGTATTATCGACTTTTACAAGGCCATGCGCAAAGAAGGCATACGTCCCATTCTTGGAGTTGAAGCCTATCTGGCCCCCGATCGTCATTCGCGCACCGACAAACGACGCTTTCATCTTGTGCTGTTGGCGAAAAACAACGAGGGTTATATCAACCTCTGCCGTCTGGTATCTTTTGCGAACCTCGAAGGTTTTTATCACAAGCCGCGTATCGACAAAGAATTGCTGCGCCGCCATCACGAAGGACTCATTGCTCTGTCCGCCTGCCTCTCGGGCGAAATTCCCATGGCAATACTGGACAATCGCCCCGATGAGGCGCGCCGTCTGGCTGCTGAATATGCCGAAATAATGGGGCCGGACAATTTTTATCTCGAAATTCAGAAGAACGGTATCCCGCGCCAGGAGCGCGTCAACGCAGAGCTGGTTAAAATCGCCCGTGAACTGAATCTGCCGCTGATTGCCACCAACGACGTGCATTATCTGAATTCGGACGATTACGATCCGCATGATACGCTTCTGTGCATTGGCCGCGCACAGAGCAAAAGCGATCCGTCCCGCAGCGGTTACGACACCGACTCGCTTTATCTGCGTTCTTCCGATGAAATGCGTTCACTGTTTTCCGATTACCCGGAAGCCATAAAAAATACGGTGCGCGTTGCCGAGCGCTGCAATGTGGAGTTGAAGCTGGGTGAACCCATGCTGCCCAACTTCGAGGTGCCAGAAGGCTATACGCAGGCAAGCTGGTTCCGCAAGGAGGCCGCCGAGGGACTCGAAAAGCGTCTGGCCGCCCTGCCTTATGAAGTTGACCGGCGCAAATACGAAGAACGCCTGGCCTTCGAAATGGACGTTATCGAACGCATGGACTTTCCAGGATACTTTCTGATCGTATCCGATTTCATCCGTTATGCGCGCGAAAACGGCATTCCCGTCGGGCCGGGGCGCGGTTCCGGCGCAGGTTCAGTAGTGGCCTGGAGTCTTTTCATTACCGATCTTGATCCTCTCCCTTACGATCTGCTGTTCGAGCGTTTCCTTAACCCGGAACGAATCTCGATGCCGGACTTCGACGTGGATTTCTGTATGAACCGTCGCGAAGAAGTCATTCAGTATGTGCGTCGCAAGTACGGCGACGACCGGGTGGGACAGATCGTCACCTTCGGTTCGATGAAAGCGCGCGGGGTGCTTAAAGACGTATGCCGTGCTCTGGATATACCCATCGAAGATTCGAACCGACTGTCCAAAACCGTTCCGGCCACCGCAAAGAATCTTCAGGAAGCCCTGATGGAAGAACCGCGTCTGGGCGAACTGGTGAATTCCCGCGAAGATTATAAAAAGATGTTCGAAACCGCCTTAAAGCTGGAAGGTTTCGAACGTCATACCGGTATTCATGCCGCCGGTGTCGTAATTTCGGACCGCCCATTGTGGGAAATGACGCCGGTTCTGTCCGGTGACGGCATGATGATAACCCAGTACGCAAAAGATCAGGTCGAAGAAGTCGGCCTGGTGAAATTCGACTTTCTGGGGCTCAAGACGCTTACTGTCATAGATGAAGCCGTCAAGCTTGTAAATCGCAAGCGCAAGCCGGAAGATCAGCTGGATATCCGAAGTCTGCAGGTTGATGACCCGGAGGTTTACAAACTAATTTCATCCGGCGAAACAGACGGTGTTTTCCAGATGGAATCCGGCGGTTTCCAGCGCATGCTGCGCAAGCTCAAACCGGACTGCTTCGAAGATATAATAGCAGCTGTGGCCCTTTACCGTCCGGGCCCCATGGACAATATTCCGACCTTCATCAACCGCAAGCACGGGCGCGAAAAAATCGAATATCTGCATGAAGACCTGATACCGATTCTCAAAAACACATACGGCATCATGGTTTATCAGGAACAGGTAATGCAGATCGCCTCGCGCATCGGCGGTATGACGCTTGGACAAGCCGACTCGCTCAGAAAGGCAATCGGTAAGAAGAAGGCCAAGCTCATGGATGAAATGCTTGGCATCTTCCGCGACGGAGCCGTTGCCGCCGGATACGATCCGGCCATGCTCGAAAAGCTCATTGCCGACGTACTCAAGTTCGCCTCTTACGGCTTCAACAAGTCGCACGCCGCCGCCTATGCCCTCATTTCGTACTGGACGGCCTGGCTGAAAACCTATTACCCGCAGGAATTCATGGCGGCTACACTGACCTGCAACATCGAACATCCCGATTCGGTGGTGAAATTCGTGCAGGTATCAAAAGACATGGGCTTTAAAATGCTGCCGCCCTGCATCGAAAAAAGCGACTGGGGCTTTACGGTCGAAGGCGACGCAATCCGTGTCGGATTGGGCGCGGTTAAGGGCGTCGGAGCCGGAGCCATAGAACTCGTCATGGAAGAGCGCGCAAAGGGCCGCATAGAATCTCTGTACGACTTCTGCGAGCGCATCGACAATCAGAAGGCCAACAAACGCACACTGGAAACTCTGATAAAAGCCGGAGCCTTCGACTGTACCGGCGTCTCCCGTGCACGGCTGCTTGCGACACTCGATCGCGCCATCGAATACGGCGCACGCCGTCAGAAAGAAAAGAAATCCGGTCAGACC
>JAKQSH010000019.1 GCA_029570245.1 Deltaproteobacteria bacterium
TGTCTGACAGAGCTTGACCGCGAAAAAGCCGTCAGACTTTTCGAAAACCCTGAAAAAAATCTGGAAGAACTGTTGAAATTTCAAAAGGAACTGCGCAGCAAAGGTCGCGCCGGTCTGCTTGAAAACGCATACAACGGCTTCATCAGCAAGCTTTTTGCCGAAGGCGAGCTGGAACGTGCCTCGAAGCTGTACGAACTGCTGCTCAAGCGCGGTCTGGTTCATGCAACGAACACGACATATGCCAAGGCTTTCATAAACTGCAAATACGAAGGCTGTTATCCTCTGGCAAAGCAGGCTTTCGCCAGAATGCTGTCCAATAAGAACCATCCTCAGACTCTTGAAGAACTTTACCGCATCTGGCTTGAAGTTGTGTCCCGTTTCGGCAGTGTGGAAGAACTCGAAGAAGCGACTTTCGTTCTGCCCTGCATCATTGAAAAAATGAGCCAGTCCGTCATGCAGGTCTCTATGGAATTCCAGTTGCAGGCCGCAGAAAAACGCCGCGCAGCAGGCATGCCGGAACGCCAGGTCGGCAAACTTGACTGCGAAGCCTTCCGAGTCGCTCAGGAGAAGCTGATTGCCGCCGGAAAACAGGCAGCCCCCGCAGCTCCGGCTGAAGAAGTCAGGAAGGCAGAATAATAAACTTTGTCAGGAGTTAGGATATCATGTCCGGGAATCTTCGCCTTCTTATCGTGATGCTTCTGTTTGTGGCATTCAGCACGCTTGTCTGCGCCTGCGGAGACGGCGGAGACGCCGGAATCGACGGCGACTCGGAGCCCGAACTTTCCGACGGAGACGCGGACTTGCCCGAAAATGAAACGCCGGCAGACGGAGATAGCGAAGATGAAGCTGAATCCGATTTTGAGGCTGAAAGCGTGGAAAACGGCGAGGAAGCCGGAGACATGCAGCTCAGGATTATGAGTTTCAATCTGCGTCTGGGAGTGGCGCCGGACGGAGAAAATCACTGGTCGAAGCGTAAAAGCATCGTCATCAATTTTCTCAATGCGGAAACGCCGGATGTTTTCGGCATTCAGGAGGGCTGGGAGTTTCAGCTGGAAGACATCGTAAACGGCGTTCCCGGTTATGCCTGGGTGGGAGTTTCGCGCAACAACAACATACTGGACGAGTTCAGCGCCATTCTGTACCGCACCGGGCGCTTCGATGTTCTCGAAAGCAACACTTTCTGGCTTTCGGACACGCCCGAAGAGCCCGGAACGAAATTCAGCGACCAGCAGAGCTGTGTGCGCATCTGCACCTGGGCGCATCTTTACGACAGAGAAAGCGGGCGCGACTTTTACGCCTTCAACACTCATTACGATTACGTGACAGCCGACGAGATACAGGAAAAATCCTCGGCGCTCATCGCCACACGCATAAAAGAAATCGCAGGCGACAAACCAGTTTTCCTTACCGGCGATTTCAATGTTCCTGTCGGCTCCGACGCTTACCTTATATTGACCGGCGGCATGCAGTATGAAGGCGCAGGTCTGGAGCTTTATGATCCGTGGACGGAACTGGGCGTGGCCGAAGAAGGCAGTTTTCACGATTTCACCGGCGTGGCGACATCCGACAGCCGCATCGACTGGATACTGCATTCGGCGCATTTTTCAGCCGTTTCCGCTGAGGTGGAGCATTACAGCGAAGAAGGCTTCTACCCCTCAGATCATTTCCCGATCAGCGCTGAAATAGAAATTGTGCAGTAAGGGCCAGCTTGTTTTCCATAAACGAATGAGATTCTCAGCCGTTCTTTATTATTTCCTGTGCCTTGGACTGCATGTTGGGAAAAAGCGTCTGCGGGACTTTTTCTCTTCCAAGGGTGGTTGCCACCATATAGCGGGCGCACTTGCTGAAATCTCCCTTGCAATACTGGGATTTCATTGTTTCCGCCAGCTGTCCTGATGTTTTGTTGAAGAAAATACATCCGCCGAGCATTTTGCAATCCGCCATGATTGAACTCCCCCTTAAATCTGCAAAAATCCGAATCGCTTCGGCATGAAAAGCGCGAAGCACGAAAGAACAACAGAAAACGCTTACTTCATAAAGCTTTACCTCTGATAACAGATGTGCATGATTGTTGGGCCCGGACTGCAGACCCGTAATGTTTTTGTATCATCGGTTTTCATATATGTCAAACGCTAATAATCAGCACCGGGAGCGTAACCTGAGCATGTAAAAAAACCACCGGCGTTTATTGTCTTTCCCTCTGCGGTTTCACGGAGTGGCGGTCGTTTGGGTTTTAAAGCTGCGCTCT
>JAKQSH010000020.1 GCA_029570245.1 Deltaproteobacteria bacterium
ACCGTGTCGCCTTCCTTGATTTCGCTGGTTTCGCCGAAGATGGCGACTCCCACCGACTCTTCTTCGAGGTTCAGCACCATGCCGAAAAGCTGATGCGGGAACTCTACCAGTTCGCCGGTCATTGCGTTGTCAAGTCCGTAAACGCGAGCGATGCCGTCGCCGACTGACAATACTGTTCCTGTTTCGGAAACATCGACTTTTTTGTCGAAGCCGGCTATCTGCTGCTTAATAATCTGACTGATTTCATCTGCACGGATTTGCACGACTAAACCTCCTTGGCGAGGAGCTCTTCCATCCGACGCAGTTGGGCGCGGATGCTACCGTCATATACCTGAGAACCCAGCCTGGCGACCACGCCGCCCAGTATGCCGGGATCGACTTCCGTTTCTAGCATGAGCTTTTTACCGCTGATGCTTTCGAGCTTGTTTTTTATTTGCGCTTTCTGTCCTTCTGTAAGCGGGATCGCCGAAGTGACTGTTGCTCTGAACGCGCCGTCTTTTTCTTCTATTGTACGGGCCAGCGTTTCGGTTATGTCTCCGAGTGCATTTATACGGTCATTATCCATAAGAAGGATAATCACAGACCGGGTGAATTTTGAAAGCTGCATTTTTTCGATGACATTCAGAACGACCTGTGCACGTTCACGATTGAATGTCGGATTCTCAAGCAGATGGCGCAGATCGCTGCATTCGTTTATCATGCCTGCAAAATCGCGCAGCTCTTCAACTGTTTTTACCGCTGTAACATCGGAATCCGCCGCCTCAAGAAAGGCGCGGGCATATCTTCTGGCCAGTGCGCTGTTCTTCACGGCTTACCTCAACATTTCCGTATATTCATCAATCAGTTTGGTGCGGTCGGCATCCGTAAGTTTTTCGGCCAGGATTTTTTCCGCAGCCTTCACAACTTCCTGGGCCGCTTCACGGCGCAAGTCTGCACGAGCCTTACGGACTTCGCTGTCGATGATTTTTAATGCATCTTCTTTTATTTTCTCGGCCTGTTGTCTGGCCTGTTCGATTATCTGCAGCCGCTCTGCTTCTCCGTCGGCTCTATATTTTTCCATGTCCGTCTTCCACTGCCGCTCAAGCTCCTCCATGCGGAAAACGCTTTCGTGGATGCGTTGCCTGGCTTCCGTGCGGGCGACCTCGCGACGTTCGACAGCCTCTTTAACCGAGTCGCTGCGTTCGGTGAAGAATTTAAGCACAGGCTCCTTAAGAAGATGCACAAGAATCGCCACAAAAATTATAAAATTCGTTATTGTCGCCGCGACATAGAGCCAGTTCACATGGTGAGCGCCTTCATGCCCTCCGCCATGACCGGTGGCGGCATACAGCAACGAGGGAACGAGGCTGACAGACAACAGCGCGGAAAGAAGCTTGACCTTGCGTGTCATTACAGTTTCCTCCCGGCGATTTTAGCTGCCACTTCAGCGGCCAGTTTTGCCGTGTCTTCGAGAATTTCTTTTTTACATCTTTCCATATTCATGCGGATTTGCTCGCGACGCTGTTGCGAATCGTCTGAGGCTTCATGCCTGGCTGTATCTATCAGGCGACGCTCTTCGCCTCTGGCTTCGGTACGCATGCGGTTTAAGATACCGGTCCCCTCAATGCGCAACTTCTGTAATCTGTCGCGGTAAACTTTTTCTTTTTCCTCAGCTTCGTCTTCCAGCGGGTCCCGTTTCTGCGCATCTTCCATTTCTTCGCGCCTTTTTGAAAGGACTCTGACCATAGGCGAAAAAAGATAAACGTTGATGATGAATATCAGCGCCAGAAAAAGCACCAGTTGGATAATAACCGAGGGGTTCAGGTTAAGTAGGTCTATACCTGTCATTGGTTAAACTTTTCTTTTTCAGACTCGTCAACCGGATAAAAGACACCTTACTTGCTAAAAACAGATATCACAGCCTTCAAGCTAATGTCAAGCGCTGTCCAGCTAATAATTCATATTTGATATTTTCCATGTCATAATCAATAGTTGTGGGTGTGGCTGCAAGTGAATAGCTGTTCATATTTTCACAGAAGAATGAATATTCATTCACTTATTTCCATTGACAGCCGTGTCGGATTGAATATATTCGCTATTTTCCATTCATAACTGCTGAAATTCCTCCTGGCATGTAAAGCAGATTTTTCAGCTGCAATCAGATGATTTTTGTAGTCTGCGAAAATTCTGAATCTATATATGTTATATGTTGCCAAATTAATGAAAGAGTGTAGTATCGCAGATGATGTTCTTAATATTGCCTTAACACCGGCAGGTTGAACTTTCCGCCTCTGAAGATTTGTCTGGAGTATTTATGGCAGAGAAAACAGTCGGCGGTGCGGTTACTGAAGCAGGGAATATTTGCGTTCTGATCGTTTTTTTTATTTTTCTGCTGTTCAGTTCTCAGGCATTGGCTTTGACGCCTCTTCCTTTCAGTGCGGGGGATCGGCTCGACGGTTCATGGACAGTCGGTGTTGTTGTACGCCATCCTGAATACATTCAGCTGAGACTTGAAAATCGTAACGGCGGGGAAGCCGCTGTTGAGATTGCAGTCAATGTCGCAGGCTCCGGGGAGTGGGCGACAGAACATTATAAGGTACAGCCAGTCGGTGATTCAGACGCGCCTCTGACGGTTTTGAAAGCTGTTCTTGGTATCGTTCGCAGGTATGACTCGAAATATCCTTCTGAACTTTTTGTCTCAAAAGTTTCAAATAAAAAACATGTCGAAAGAAAAAATCCTAATTCGCCGGATTTGCAGGCTTTTGCCATAATCGACACGAAAATCGGCAGAAATCCGGTGGCTGGAATTCAGACTCTCGATACCTTTGCAATCATAATGTACATTCTGCTTACGCTGTTTTTTATTGCCGTTATTATGCGAATTGTTTCTTCAAGTGTCAGCGCCACAAGTATTCCGGCAAAATTGAACAGGGCGGTAACGTTTTTAATTTTCTGGTTGCTTCAGTTAATTCCGCTGATATTGGTCGCATTCTTAAGCTTTGACATTTTTGAAAGCGTATCAATTGTCAACTCCATGGATAAGGCCGGAGTAATTGAAAACCTGCGCCGGACTCTTGCTGCGGAAAATGCTCTTAACTTTACCCTTGATGAAAAGGACGGCCACCTGGGATATTATCGTTTCGGCTGGCAACCGGAGCCGGGAGACAATTTAGCCTGCACCGTTCCTAACGATTTTATTTCCCTGGAAAGATCGCCGGAAGAAAGGGCGATTTACATTTTCGGCGGTTCGCCGGTTCTGCTGCCCGATCCTGACAACTCCATGGTGGATTTTGTCGCCCGCAGACTTTCAGAAAAAACAGGAGAGAAAGTCCGCTCGTACAATTTCGGAATGTGCGGAATCACCAGTACTTCAGTCGCGGACAGGGCTATTGAGGCACTGAAGGTTCCTCCTGATCTGCTTGTAATATACAACGGCGTCAATGATTACTCTCACTGCAACAACTTTGTTGCATGGAATTATTATGTTGCACGTCAGGGAACGGTTTTTGAGGCGGTGCTTTATTTCTTTTACACGATCAGCACCCGCTTTCTGGGTAACGCTCAGGCCGAAGCTCCGGAAGAAATGGTACGTTCATACTACATGCAGTATTTTATTGAGCCTGTATTGAATCGCATTCTGCGGGAAGTCGGCTTTATAAAAGTAGATGAAAGCCTTTTTGTTGAAGCCGAAAACGTAATGTTTGAGCATTATCTGAATAAAATGCGTTCAATAATAGAAACAGCCGGCGAGGCCGGAGTGCCTGTGCTGATGATTCCTGCTACCGGAAACTTCATGGAGATGCCCTTCGGCGTCGATAACGAAGCTCTTCATCATTACGTGAAGGCGCTTGAAAGCGGAGACTACAACGAACGGGCTTACCACATGATGTGGGCGCGTGAAGGCAATTATTTCAACAAACTTATCAGAGCCAAACATCCCCTGTATGACAGACTGTACAATCTGGAATACCCAAACCTGTACGTTTTTGATCTGGAATACGAACTTCTGCGGGCCGGGTTTCCATTCGATTACAGTTCGTATATTGATCAGGCTCACATGAAAACACCGACGCATAAGTACCTGGCTGATTTTATTGCGGATTATATTCTGGCGAACGATCTCTGCTGCAGGATGTAGTTTGGGCTACTCAACCAAAAGTCGTTTGAATTCGCCTTCGCCGTACATTTCGACATAGTGTATCCATACGCCGCCACATACAGTCTGCCATGGGCAGTAGGCACATTCTCCGACAAACTGCTTCAAAGCGTCCATGCGCAGTTCCTGCCATACAAAACGCTGTTTTCCGTCGTTGTCTGCAAATTTTCCGTCTGGATTGTTGCCGAAAGTTGAAACATGGGTGCGTCTGTCGCGGTACTCTCCTATATACAGCATGCGCAGGCGCTTGTCTGCGAAAAAGTCAGCCGGATATACACAGTATGGAATTTCTCCAAGGCTCATATGAACCTTGAATTCGTTTTCGTTGCGGCTGACAGTTTCCATGATTTTCGGCATGACTTCGGCGTATCTGGGAACTATTTCGGGGTTGTTTAAAGAACGGCCTTCCGGGCGGATGAAGTTGAAGCGTATATCGTCGATGCCCAGTTGTTTGTAAAATGCCACGTAGCGATCCATCGTTTTATAGTTCTTCCGGTTCAACACCGAGTTGATGCTGATTCTTACGGATGGATGTTTTTTTCTGATGTGAGTGATGTTGCGGATTGCCGTGAGCTTGCTTTTAAGCGCACCTTTGCGTCCGGTGAGAAAATCTTCAACTGTTGGATTTTCGGAGTGTATCGAAATGCAGAAGCGATTAAGGCCACGCTCTACCATGTCGCGGGTGAATTCCCAGTCGTCGAAGCGGTAGCCGTTGGTGTTGATTGTTATGTCGTTGTACCCCAGTTCGCGGGCATAATCCAGCGTTTCACCGAGCCACGGATAAATGCTCGGCTCTCCTCCAAGGAGCCCCAGCGATTTTACTCCCAGTTCGCGGGCGTAATACTCCATTTCTGTAAATAGCTTCTCGCGTTCAACCCATTTGCGCTGCTCTGGTGTTGAGTCGCCCTGAACGCAGAAAATGCATTTGTGCATGCAGGCATGCCCCAGATTTATGTCTACGCGCTCGCCGATTTTTTCTGCAATCGACTTCGGCGCGTCGATTTTCAGGGAAGTATTATCGGCCATTATTCTTCTTTCATGCGCTGATCCGTAAAAACGGAAACGTCGCTTATTTTTTCACCGGAAATCGGAATGAATTCTTCGAACCCGCGTTTCTTCGCATATTCCAGCGGGACACCATCGCATATCTGAACCCGGCTGCATTTAAGGCAGGCGTTGTTCTTAATTTTGCCGTGTCCGGCGCTTATGAACAACCGCTCTCCGGGCTTTTCGACTTCTCGCCGCAGGCTGTCATTTGTCCAGTAAAGTTCGTCACAGTATTTTTCGAAGCCCTGCATGATGCATAACGGCACTCCCGCCAGCGTAAAAATCGCCCGGTATTCATCGAAAATACGCATGGCCTGGTGCATAAAACCGCGAGCTTCCGTGTAGCGTGGAACTATTTCTTCCATGCGTTCGAGAGCTCCACCTGCCGGGCGCACGTATGCCCAGGCGATGCGCAACGGTTCAAGTTCAAGCTGGTGCCGTGCCATTTCAGCTAGGTGCGACAGGTTAATGCGGTTTATTACCGATGTCAGTCTGAATGGAAAATTCAGTTTCCTCAGCTCATTTATTCCGGTCAGCAGCTGTTCGAATGAACCGGGGCTGCCTGTAAGCCTGTCATGCAGTTCCGGCGTATGACCGTGCAGAGAAAGGCAAAGATGTGTAAGCCCTGCCTTAACCAGAGCTGCCGCATACTGCGGACGGGCCAGCATGCGGCCATTGCTGGTAAGAAAAACGGTGCTGAATCCGAGATCATGTCTGGCGTACTTTACCAGTTTCAGAAAATCTGGACGGATTGTCGGTTCTCCCCCTAGGAATGTTACGTGTTGCGCACCGTGCCTGCGCTGTTCGGCCATTGCCTGCATGACGTATTCCGTCGTCAGCAAATCCTTCGCCTGCTTTGCTTTTTCACCGCAACGGTTGGCGATCTCGGTGCAGAACATGCAGCGGTTGTTGCACGGATATCCGAGGTTTATTTCCATTCTCAGGGCATGCGGCTGTGCCCTGATCCAGCTTTCAGCCGCATCAGTTGCGCAGGTTTCGTATTTTGAGTTCTTCGTGTTCATTCCTGCATGATAAAGTTCGATATCCTGCCGGTCAAGCGGCAAGCATTCATTGGCAAAAAAAAGGGGAGCCGGAGCGGCTCCCATGAGTTTTCTCGTTCATGCTTATATTTTATCCAGCGCTGTCTTTACCAGCCTGTTTGCTGTAGCCGGATCGGCCTTGCCGCCGGAATTCTTCATAACCTGCCCGACAAAAAATCCGATCAGGTTGGGATTTTTTCTGTATTTCTCCACCTGTGCCGGATTGCCGGCGATAACATCGGCAACAATCTTTTCGATGGCGGATTCGTCTGCAAGCAGCTGGTATTCGGGTTTGGCCGCCACAATTCTGTCTGCGTCTTCGCCGCTTTCCAGCATGTCGAGCATCAGTGATTTTGCGATTTTTCCCGAAATGCGTCCGTCATCTATCATGGCGATCATTGCGGCCAGCTGTGCCGGTTTTATGCGGCAGTCTTCAAGGCCGTTTTCGGTGTCTTTCATTTCGCGCATTATTTCGACCATGATCCAGTTCGCGGCTTTCTTGGGATTCGCTCCAGCCGCCACGCAGGCTTCAAAATAAAGCGCGGTTGCCTTCTCGGCAGTGAGAACTCCGGCATCGTATGCCGGCAGTCCGAAATCTTCCATGTAGCGGCGTCGCTTGGCGTCGCCCAGTTCCGGCATGTTGCTGCGTACTCGTTCTAACCATTCTTCGTCAATAACCAGCGGTGTAAGGTCTGGGTCTGGAAAATATCTGTAATCGTCCGATTCTTCCTTGATGCGCATTGTGTAGGTTTTTCCGGTGGTGTTGTCCCAGTTGCGTGTTTCCTGCACAATGCGTCCTCCGGCTTCAATGACTTCGGTCTGGCGCGCGATTTCATACTCAAGGGCGTTGCGCACGAATTTGAAGGAGTTGATGTTTTTCATTTCGGTACGGGTGCCGAATTTTTCCTGTCCGACCGGACGGATCGACACGTTGGCGTCACAGCGCATCGAACCTTTTTCAAGATCGCCGTCACAGACTTCGATGTAACGCAAGATTTCGCGCAGTTTGCGCATGTATGCGGCGGCTTCTTCCGGCGAACGGATGTCCGGTTCAGAGACTATTTCGATCAGCGGTACGCTGGTTCGGTTGTAATCTACAAGGGAAGCGTCTTCTCCTTCTACGTGGATGTTCTTTCCGGCGTCTTCCTCCATGTGAATGCGCGTGATTCCGATTCGTTTGCATCCGCCTTCCGGTGTTTCAATCTCGATATAACCGTGTTCGGCCAGCGGAAATTCATACTGGCTGATCTGGTATCCTTTCGGCAGATCGGGGTAGAAATAATTCTTCCGCGCCCAGATGCTTTTGCGGTTGATGGTGCAGTTCATAGCCAGTGCGGCTTTCATCGCCAGTTCAACCGCATTACGGTTCAGAACCGGCAGGACTCCAGGCATTCCCAGGCAAACCGGGCATGTATTTACATTCGGTTCAGCGCCGAACTCCGACGAATCGGAGCAGAACAGTTTGCTTCTGGTTTTCAACTGTGCGTGTACTTCAAGACCGATAACCGCTTCGTATTGCATCGTCACTCCTTGCCGGATTCGTTCACTTCGTTCATATGTTTGCGCACATCTTTAAGTTGCAGACGGTATTTTTCGCGTACCTGCTCCAGAAAAGCAAGCGTTTTCGGATGCAGATAATCCGCATATGTCCACGGCAGGCGCACGTAATGGCCGCCGATGAACATCAGTGTGAGGTCGGCGAAGACTCCACGTCCGATATATATGCGGTGACTGACGTTTTTACCAGTGGCCAGCAGAAAGCGCTCAAGATATATCTGACCCGGATCAATATTCACCGGACGATTTTCAGGGGTGCCGCGAGCATCGGCGATTTTTCTTTCGAGGGCGTCTGTAAAATGTTTGATGGCAACCAGTGATTCCGGCTCCGTCAGACGCTCGAAAGAGAAAATGGTTTTTTTCAGATCACTTCCCATTTCACTTTCATAATACCGGGTGAAATTGAAATCCAGCGGCGTCATTTCGTCTTCTATCGGGCCGAGATATTCCACCAGTTGCGTCTTTGCTTCTTCGAGTGCCTTTTCGTCGGCGTAGAAACAGTTGACCACCATTTTTACCGGCAGGTGTTTTTCTTTGAGGTCACTCATTATATGATTCCATTGTCTCCGCTTCTTGTGCCCTGACGCGAGCCGCGCCGGGCGAATTCGTCTTCAAGCATTCGGATGATGACATTCTTATTCAGGTTCCATCCTGGAGCAAGCAAAACCTTCTGTGGCGAGTCCGCCACAATGCGCTGAATTTTAATGCGCCATGGCAGAAGCTCAAGCATATCGGCAACCAGCGGAATATATTCTGCTATATCGTCGATGAATCTGAATTCTCCGTTTCGCCACATTGATTCAAGTTCTGTGCCGGCGTATACCTGCATGTGGTGTATTTTTAATGAATCAAGCGGCATCTTCCCCAGTTTTCTGAAGCTTTCTGCCATCATTTCGGGCGTTTCACCCGGCAGGCCGATTATCATGTGTGCCCCGACCGGTATTCCTCGGCTTGTCGCCATCGCAAGCGAATTCTCGAAATCTTTCAGATTATGTCCGCGATTTATTCTTTCAAGGGTTCTGTCATTGGTGCTCTGAAGGCCGAATTCCAGCCACAATGGTTTCTTCTGCGCTATTTCAGCCATTCCGTCCAGCAGGTTTTCCTTTATGCAATCGGGGCGGGTGGAAATGATGAGTCCCACCACTTGCTTGTGTTCCGCTGCTGTGCGGTACTGCCGCATCAGCCAGTCAGTGTCTCCGGCGGTATTGGTTTCATTCTGAAAATAGGCAATGAACCTTTTGCAGTCGTAGCGGCGGCCTACCTGCTCAATGCCGCGTGCAAGCTGCATCGGAATGTCTCCGGCGAGTGATTGCTGTTCGGGCATGATGATGTGCGGGCGGCAGTATATGCATCCTGGCGGGTGTTGCAATCGGTGTGGACAAGGAATTCCCAGGTCGAGCGATATTTTTGCCGTCCGGCCGCCGAAGCGTTCACGCATGTATGCATTGAAAGAGTTGAAATACTGTTTCTCAACGGACTGCATATTTGACAAAGCCATCCTTCAGGGGCATGATTGTTGCGCATTTTAGCAAAGGAGGAAGGCATGATAAAAAGAGTTTCTTTAGTTGCAATGCTCGGTTTTGCGCTGTTTCTGTGCGCCTGTACTCCTCGCGGGGAGAATCTTAAGAATTTTGACAACATATTGCAAGCATATCATCGCGCCATTCAATACGGTGAAGTTGATGAAGCATCCAATCTCGTTACATCCGCGAATCAGATCGAGTTCATAAAGCAGGCCGATCAAATCGCCAAAGTCGGCAATATAGTCGATTTCCGCATCCGTAAAGTCGTGATGAGCGAGGATCAGAAAGAAGCCACCGTGCTGGTGGTACGCGAGTATTACGACAGTTCGAATATTGTGCGTCAGATTGAACTTACCCAGAAGTGGAAGAAGAAAAAAGGCGGCTGGATGCTGATGAACACCGAATATTGATAATTCTGTACAGTACATCATAATCAAATCGGCGCGCCGCAGGCGCGCCGATTTCTTTTAAAATTCTGACGCTTTTCGCCGTATAATTCACCCTATCTGAACCAGTTCGAATTTTTCTCCCCAGCGCTCATTCAATCTGGCTGCAATAAGTGCATGTTCAGGATTTTTCAGATTCGGGTCTGCCGCAACGAGTTCGAAGGCCGCCTTACGGGCATCTTCAAGAATGTGAGAATCGCGCACCAGATCGGCAATCTGCAGCGCCGGAGCTCCGGTCTGGCGCGTTCCGATGAATTCTCCCGGACCACGCATTTCAAGATCGGCTTCTGCTATACGGAATCCATCGGATGTCATTTCCAGAATGGAAAGCCGCTCAAGCGCTTCTGCGCTGAGGTCTTCTCCGGCCACAAGAAAACAATAACCAGTGTGTTTTCCTCGTCCCACGCGCCCGCGCAGCTGGTGCAGTTGCGCCAGACCGAAGCGCTGGGCTTCCTCAATTATCATTACTGTGGCATTGGGAACGTCTACGCCGACCTCAACCACGCTGGTTGTAACCAGAATCTGATATTCGCCATTCGTAAAGCGCTGCATTACCAGCTCTTTTTCTTCAGACGGCATCTGTCCGTGTAAAAGACCGACACTGCAGCCCGGCAGATAATCCTTTTCCCATCTGTTCTTCGATGCCACTGCGCTTTTTACGCTGAGTTTTTCTGACTCGTCCACCAGCGGATAAACAATGTAAGCCTGTCGCCCCGCTGCAAGTTCGGCACGCAAAGTGTGCAGACATTCGGCCATGCCTTCAGGACCGCTGACGCGAGTTCTGATCGGCGTGCGCCCGGGCGGTATTTCATCCAGGATCGAAACGTCCAGATCGCCGTAAAGCGTCAGCGACATTGAACGCGGAATTGGTGTGGCGGACATTACCAGGCAGTGCGGCATAACACCTTTTGAGCGCAAAGCACTGCGCTGTTCCACTCCGAAGCGGTGCTGCTCGTCGATTATTACAAAGCCGAGCTTTCTGAAATCGACGCCTTTCTGAATCAGCGCATGCGTGCCTATTACAAAATTGACGTGCCCGATGGCTATTTCGTTCAGCAGTTTGCTTTTTGCGGCGCTTTTCAGCCGACTTAGAAGCAGTCCGACGTTGACGCCTTCAAAATTGCACAGGCTGGAAACCGTTCGGAAATGCTGTTCCGCAAGAATTTCCGTCGGAGCCATGAGCGCCACCTGATATCCGTTCTCGATTGCCATAAGCGCGCAAAGCACGGCGACAACTGTTTTTCCGGAGCCTACGTCTCCCTGTAGGAGGCGGTTCATCGGCTCGGCTTTCTGCATGTCGGAGGCGATCTCGTGCGTCACCCGTCGCTGAGCTTCGGTAAGGCGGTGTTCGAAGTTCGCATAGAAACGTCGGGCAAGGTCTTTGTATGGTTTGAACGCTACGCCAGGCTGCGACAAATGACGACTGCGACGTTGAGCCATAACCAGTTGCATGAAGAAAAACTCGTCGAATATCAGGCGTCTGCGTGCCGGATCGCCTGATGTGTTCAGTTGGACTACGTCGGAATTCTCGTCTGGCAGATGCGCACTTTTCAACGCTTCGCCCAGACTTTGGAGCGCATAGGCTTTGCGCATGTCATCCGGCAGATAATCGCATGCAAACCCGGCATATTCTGCTGCCGCGCGCTGAATGATAAAGCGTAGTTTCTGCCTGTTGATGCCTGAAATTTCGGGGTATACGGGTTTGATGCGCGAGATTCCGCCAAGAGCGTCCAGCTGTGCTTCATCTTCTTCTTCCGGGCGGGAAACTTCGGGGTGGACAATCTGGAAACGTCCCCGGTATATTCCGACTTTTCCGGCGAAGCAGATGCGGTCGCCAGCTGAGTATTTCTGCGGAATCGTCCGCCCGCCGTAGTGGAACCATGATAAAGTACAGACTCCGCTTTCATCCTGCACCAGCACCTCGAAAGGCTTTTTGAAACGCAGTGCGCCCGGATTGCCCATGCCCACAATTGTTCCTTCAGAGCGCGCGAAGGTTCCGGGTATCATTTCCGCAATCTTTACGACATCGGAGCGATCTTCGTAACGGTTTGGCAGCAGATACAGCAAATCCTCAATCGTCACAATTCCTTTTTCCGCCAGCAGTTCCGCAACTTTCGGGCCGACTCCCTTAAGGTATTGCGTCGAACGCATCAAGGGGCGGCGGTCAATTTCTGTTTCGCAGTCCAGAGCCTGCCAGCGGCTTATACCCGAATCAAGTAAATCGAGCGCTTTCAGGATCGCCTTCTGTCTTTGCGGAATCTGGGCTTCTTCAAAACCGGCAAAAGCCTTTTCAATACCGTCCAGCATACAGCTCATTGGTTTGGGCGGAGCGAAAGTACGTGCCTTCTGCACCAGAGCTGCAATGCGGCGTTCCAGCCCTTTTATTCCGGGTAGCGCGCGAAAGCCGTCGCGGGCGGCGTACAGCAGCGACTGCCGCATGTCGGCGGCCAGGTTCGAAAGATTTGTTTTGCTGTCTACCGCATTCATAGCACGGCTCACCTCTGGAAAAAAAGCTGAAAGCCGGGGGCTTTCCCGGCTTTCTCTGCGGCATGAAATACAGTAATGACTATTTGAACTGAATGTTGACCACTTCCATGCGGCGCGGGCCTTTGGATGTGCGGACGACGAAATCATCGCCTTCCGATTTTCCGAGCATGGCGCGCGCCATGGCCGAGTCTACAGACAGCAGGCCGTTTTCGAAATCGGATTCGTCTGCGCCGACGATCTGATATGTTTCTTCTTTTTCTGTCTCAACATCAAAAATGGTAACGGTTGCACCAAAGACAACACGGTCGCTGTTGAGCTTGGTCGGGTCGATAACTTCAGCAGTGGAGAGTTTTGCTTCCAACTCGCGAATTTGAGTTTCGATAATTCCCTGCTGATCTTTTGCATACTGATATTCCGCGTTTTCCGACAGATCGCCGTGGGCGCGGGCAATTTCGATTTCCTTAACGATGGCCGGACGCTCGATTTCTTTCAGGTGCTTGAGTTTTTCCTGCAGAATCTGTTTGCCCCTCAGTGTCATTGGAACTCGCTGCTGCATTTACATTTTCTCCATCAGTAATTCTTTGAAAGGTTTGTTTTTTGTCTGCATGTTTTTAGCGCAGGTCTGCATATCCTCTTTCAATTCTGGCAGACGCTCCACCATTTCATACATCAGAAGCGTACCATAATACAAGTCGTCCGAGTGCAATTGTTCCGCTGCAATGCGATCGGGTTTGCCGGGAATACGGTTTTCCATGTTGTGATAATTCACAAGAGGATACGAAATTCCGGCGGCTGAATAGCCATGATTTACAAACGGAGTAGCCTCGCACATTCCGCCGTCCATTATGCGGCGCTGATGCTTGAACGATGGAGTTTTTTTCTTCAACTCTGCTGCACAGGCATCCATAAAGTAAATCATTTCCGGCGAAAAAATGCTTAAGCGATCGCCCAGACGTATGACAGGGCCGGCCCCCTGCTTAATCTCACCGACGGCATCTGACGTTTCAACGCTTACCAGCGGCAGGTCCTTCGGCAGGTATCCAGCTGAAAGCATTGCAAGTGCACCACAGAAACCGGTTTCTTCTGCTCGTGTGAAGATCAGGCGCACTTCGCGTTTCAGGGGGGACTCCAGCAGCATGCGTCCCAGAGCCACTAGCGTTGCACATCCTCCCAGGTCATCGGCGGCTCGCACGCTAATGAATTTTCCGTTCTTTTCGTATGCAGGCAAATTCCACTGCCCGAAGTCGCCCATTGAAACGGGTTCTTCCGTGTGTAGCGAAAGTTCCGCCACGCGGCGGCGTCTGTCTCCGGGAATGACGCGGGCAGAAGTGACTCTGCCTGTCACTGTGCCGCTGGAAGTGTGAACCAGCACTGAAGCGTCTTTGACGAATTCATGCTTTACTCCTCCCAGAAATCTGGCTCGCGCTTTTTTCCCGTGAACGGAAATGATTTCGAAGCCGGGATGATCGGAGTGCGCTACAAACGCAATGGCCGGCAGTTTTGCCCGTCCGTCCGGCCTGATGACGGCGCTGAGATTTCCGAAGGCGTCGGAGTTCCAATTGACTCCTGTTTCGCCAAGCTCACGCCTGATGACTTCAAGTGCGGCTTTTTCGTGCAGCGGGGCAGTAGGCGCGCTGATAATATTTTTTATTATTCGATTGAATTCGCTTTTTTTCATTCGAATTTTCCGGGAATATTCGCGCGTTTTGACGCGTCTCAATTGTCGAATGGGATTTTTACTATCAACTCGTTGTCCGGCGTCCATACCTTAAGATCGTAGCTGCCCTGTGTCAGGTCTGCGACGCTGGCTTCTAGCCGATAATAGCATGTTTGCGAACTCTGCAGCTCTTCGCGATGCAGTGCTTCGATTATGTGCAGCACATCGTCGTTCGCCGCTCCGGCGATCTGCATGTCAACCACTCGGTAGCGATAATCCAGGTAATAATCGCTTTCAGGGTTGCTGTAGGCGTCTATTATCCAGTCAGGATAACACGGGTATGCGGCATTTACATGTACGAAGAATGGTCTTCCGTGGCGCTTGGTGACGTAAAAGTGTTCGACGCATTCCGTTTCGTTTCGCTTGCATACAGGGTCAAGCCAGCCGTCTCGCAATGTTACGCATGCTCCGACTTCTTCGCTGAAATCTGTCTCGCAACCGTCCAGCAGATTGAAATTCTGGTCTTTCAGATAAGGAACCGGCGTGCTGCCTCCGCCGCATGCGACGGAGAGCAGCATGACGGAAAGAACTGAAATTAGAAAAACTGTGTGCTTCATATGTTATAAAAATCTGTATCCGATTGTTCAGTTATTCGAGCTTCTGCGTCTTGCGGCTGCTATTACTGCAAAGGCGGCCAGAAGAAGCAGACCTATAGGCGTCCCGCTTCCGTTGCAGCCGCCGGAAGAGCCGTCGGAACTGCCGTTGTTGCCGTCGGGCGTCGTGTCTTCATCTCCGCCGCTGACATCCTGACAGACCATGCCGCATTCGCCTTCAACGCACTTCTCGCCGATGTCGCAGCCGTCGTCGTCGGAGCATTCGTCCTGCACGTCGATGCAGGCGCCCTGTACGCAAAGCTGACATTCGGCGCAATCGTCTTTTGTCGTGCATGTCGCTGTAGTTTCATCGCCGTCGCTTGTTTCGTCTCCATCCGTAACGACAGCTCCTTCTTCGCATTTGCCGCCGCAGGTGCCGATTTCGCAATGATAACCATCGTCGCAATCCGAATCTTCTTCGCATTCGGAATTAACGGCAACGCAGGAACCGTCTTCACATGTCTGGCAGGCTTCGCAGTCAAGCGCGGTTCTGCATTCGTCAGGAATCGGCTGACAGCTGTAACAGGAATCCGGGTCGCAGAAAAGCGTTTCGTCGTTGCAGTCTTCGTCCGAATCGCATTCCGGTTCAATCGGTTCACATTCGTTGTTGTCGTTGCAGGTGTGGCATTCTTCGCAATGGCTGTCAAGTTCGCAGGTTACACGGCCTGAGTAATCGACTTTAAGCATGTACAACATGGAGCCTGCACTGAACATGCTGCCGCCTCCGGCCATTCCGAGCGCCACATACCAGTCTCCGGCAGCCAGTTCGCTTTCGTCTTCGTTGTGCAGAGAAACGATGAAACGGTCAAGCTGTTCGTAGCTGCTTTCCGACTGTTTGGCAACGGCTTCTATTACTGCGTCGTTGCTGACTCCGCCGTTCTGCGTGTACTGGAACAGCACCGGTGCATCTTTTTTTCCGAAGAAATTCACCGTGGCGGCTTCACCACCCATGCCGCCTGCCGCCGCCATGCCGAATTCGATGAAAATCTCTTTCTGTCCTGCGGGTACGTTGATTTTCATCTGGAAGTAGCCGGGAGTGTACGGGGAAAGCTCGCTTGTTGATGCAGCTCCGGCCATATAGAGAGTTTCGCCTTTTTCGAAGGGACGGGCGCGGTTTGCACCGATCAGGCCGCGCTGAGTAAACGCGTCGATGGCAAAGTCATAAGCTGTGGTCTCTCCGTCTTCGTCGAACCATTCGCCGATCTGTGCAGCGATGGTCTGAGACATGACATCGAAGGTGCACTCTTCCGGCGCTTCAACAATAGCGGAAAGAATTGCCGCATCGACATCCTGGTGCAGTTCATCCGTGACTTTGAATTCTTCACGGATGGCCCACAGCGCCGCCGACCAGGGCAGGCTGTCTTCGTGTATTTCGCCGATTATGTCGTCGTTGACAGTATGATCGTTGAGGCAGCTGCGCATTGGCTCGTTGGCCTTATCCATAAGATAGGGGCCTGAGTATTCGCCGAGGCCGGGCGTTCCAGTTACTGTTGCCGCGAAGAAATCCGCGAAGCCTTCGTTCATCGAGCCTGGATCGTCGCGCAGTCCGTACTGGTCGATAAGTGTTGAACTCATACTCGTAAGAGTGTCGATTACCGCGTGTGTGAATTCGTGGTAAATTATGTCCGCATCATAAGCAAAATCGAATTCGCTTCCCTGTCCGAAAACGATTGCGTCTCCGGGAATGAACTGCTCCATGATGCCGCCCTGGGCAGGAGAGAAAAAGGCGTTGTCGAAGGCCACCAGCGGTTTGGGGCCTGGATTCATTATACTCGCCAGATCGGTCAGGTCGATGGTCTGGAAGTTCACGATACATTTGAGTTTTTTGCCGGATGTGACCATGTTCAGATCGACAAAGGGCGGTTCTTCTGCGTTGATGTATTGCGCGAGGTTGACGTAATAATCGTAAATGCTTTCAACGTGGTAATACATATGCGCTTCTGGAAACTCATCCAGTGTGGAGTCTGTTGCGTCGAATCCGCTGTTTTTCGGGTCGATCGGCGTATAAAGGAAATCGCCGTTTGCGTCGGCTTTGGCCAGGGGAACCTGCGAACAGACCGGAATTTCGATAAGCCCCATGACATTGATCGTTTCGCCGTTGTTGGGACAGCCTGTGACTTCGTGCGTGCGGCCAATGAGCAGGTCGTCTTCTGTTTCCTGGTCGGCCATTATTTCGTTGATCTGCGTGCGAACAAGTTCCTGTTCACCGTCAAAGCCGGGGTTGTACATCCACGCGTCAACCTGTCGTTCATATTTGACCATGTTCTGCGATTTCAGGAATTCGCCGCTGTGGGCGTCAACCCAGGCAACGCGGCGTTCGTTAAGAAGACCTGTCGGCAGTGCGATTTTGTATGCCAGCCTGGTTTTGCCGCCGGATTTGCTGATAGTCAACTCCGTCATTCTGCGATCCAGCTTGTCGTTGCTGATTTTCGAAGCTTCGATGCCGTAAACGTTTTTCCAGGCTGTCGCTATTGCGTCGCGATAGTTCACGCCGGGTACGGTGGAAATTGTATCCAGCGCCTTGTACTGGTTGTAAATTCTCGAAATAAATCCATCTTTGCTTATAACCACACGCATCTCACCGTTTTCGACTGGAATTCCGTTAAAATGCTGTGTGAAGCGGGGAACGCTGTTTTTGCGTGTTTTCAGCGTTTTTTCGATTTTCAGTTCGGCTGCGGCATTTTTTATGCCGAAAGCCGTCTGGTGTTTTTTTATGAACTCCAGAGCCGCTTTTTCTGGTGAGGCTTTTGAGTCGATTCTGACTTTCAGTTTCAGAAGCATGACAGGTGCGCCACGATCCTGGTCGAAAATCAATTCAACTCCGGGGTTTTCGGCTACAAGCCGATCCAGAGCTTTTTCTGCTGCAATATTGTCGGCGGCAGTGGCCGGCAGAGAAAACAGCATAACAAACATTGCCGTCATTAACAGTGAGTAAAGCTTTTTCATTCAGGCCTCCCGATTGATACCAGGGTTTGATATCTCTCCGTCGCATCGAATGCTGCGGTATTTTCAGTTATTGCTTATTTTCAGATTCAGTCTCCGTATTTTCAACGTCTTCCATTTCCGCATCGGCATCGCCGTCTTCAAAAAGAAAATCGTAGGCGTCATCGACGTTTTTCTTACATTGAAAGAATTCGTTGCAGGATGTGCTCTGACCGCAGTTGAAGTATTTGCTGATCGACAATTCTCCTGTGAGTCTCGGCACATCATCTTCAATCGAATCACAGAGTTCGAAACAGGCATCCATTTGCGGTTGAGTTGTGAACTCGCAGGCCGAGGCCGCTTCACAGAAAGAAACGCAGTCCTGTGTACTCCTTGAAGTGCTGCAGGCTGCGGCAGACGCCGTGACGACAAGTGCGACGATTAGAATTTTGCCAGAACGCTTCATCAGTATTCCTACACCATGAATAAATACCAAAACACCAATCATCCAAGTTTCGCGAAAAACACTCAAAAGGCAAGCATAAAGAGATACATTCTTCAATTTATCCCGGACGGCACTTCCAGTGTAACGCAGGGTGGTGAATTACATGGCTTGACTATTCTCTGGCGTAATGTTAATATTACTAACACTAAGGATTTGAATGTCGGTTTATCGAAACCCCCAAAGGAGGAAAATATGAAAGTAACCAGAATCGGTATGTATTTTATTATGTTCTGTCTTGTTTCTCTGATGAGCATTTCAATGCTGGCTTGTGGAGACGAAGAAGAAAGCGGCGAAGGCGAGGGTGAGGGCGAGGGTGA
>JAKQSH010000021.1 GCA_029570245.1 Deltaproteobacteria bacterium
TAAGATTTTACGATGCGGTTGTCATAAGTCAGAACTTCGCCGTGTGTTTCGGATACGGCCAGCCGGGAATTTTCGTCTTCCGAATCCAGCCCACCGTATACCTGGTCGATGGCCGTATGCCCCAGATCGCAGAAACGCGCCGGACGTTCGAGCTTGCGGTACATAGCGTATGTTCGCGCCGCAACGGCCTGAGCCTTCTTCGCCTCAAGCTTCCAGCCGGGAAGACTTTCCTTATTGATGAGCCCGTAGAGATAGCTTTCCATGCTGATTTCGTTGACCAGCACCAGATTGTAGTTGTTATCCGGGTCCTGAACGACCTGAAGGTCTTCGCGGTATGATTTGCCGTTGTACTGGATATAGCCGATGGTAGAACGGGCAATAAGTTTGCGATGCTCGGTAGGCAGGCTGCCAATCACGATTCCGTCCGGGGCCGAATGCAAAGTGTATTCGTTTTTCTGATCTATTCCGCCGATAAGCTCTCCTTCGGTTGTGAAGAAGTGCAGCGCCTTACCCTTTATTGTCGCTTCTTTGCGGTTCTCGTCGATGCATATCGTAATCGAACGGACGTTTATATCCGATGGGTTCTGGTGCTCATATTCATAATAGTCTTCATCGCCGAAACCTTCCTGCTGTTCTTCTGGATCAGCATATTCGTCATATGCCAGAGCGACGTTTACGGACGGCAGCAGAAAAAAAGCGACAGATATCAGTATGCGCATCACCGGCGTATTTTCTCCTGTCAGGTTGCAGACGCCTGCAAAGAATTACAAACAAAGAATCGCAGGCGATTTGTTTAATTATTTCGGCACGCTGGCCCAGTCTTTCATAAACTTGTCGATACCGCTTGTTGTAAGCGGATGCCTGGCCAGCATGTCGATTACGTTGAACGGAATGGTCGCGACATCGGCGCCCATCATGGCCGCTTCCATTACATGAATGGGATTGCGGATAGATGCCACCAGAACTTCAGTGTCGAAATCGTAGTTGTCGTATATCTGGACGATCTGTTCGATCAGCTCCATACCCGGAGCGGAAATATCATCGAGACGGCCCACAAACGGCGAAACGTAAGTTGCACCGGCTTTTGCGGCTATAAGCGCCTGATTGGCGGAGAAAACCAGCGTGACGTTGGTTTTGATGCCTTCGGTCTTGAGTTTGCGAACAGCGGCCATTCCCTCAAGCGTCATAGGAATCTTAATGACGAAGTTGTCGTGCATTTTCGCCAGATTGCGAGCCTGTTTCAGCATACCGTCGGTATCCAGCGCGGTCACTTCAACACTAATGGGACCGTCGATGATGGAGGCGATTTCTTCGATCACTTCTTCGAACTTGCGACCGGTTTTGGCTATAAGCGAAGGATTGGTGGTCACGCCGTCCACAAGTCCGTACTCGTTGGCTTTGCGGATTTCTTTAACATCGGCGGTGTCTATGAAGAACTTCATTTCATTTTCCTTTCTGCCTGAGCCGACTGTCTCTTCGGCTTTCTGCGTTTTCTGGTTGGGCGATTATATGTATTTAAAAGCTATTTGTCGAATTTTACTATCGAAAAATGCTCGCTGCTTTTTTCCAGAAGCTGCGCGACCGTCAGCCCTGAAGAATCGTGAACAAGCTCCGCTGCGATTTCCGCCAGCGGTTCCAGTACAAAGCGCCGCCGGTGCATTTCCGGATGAGGAAGTGTAAGCTCGGAGGATTCAGACTGATAACCTTCATATATAAGCATGTCGAGGTCCAGCGTGCGCGGACCTTTTGGAATTTCACGCTTTCTGCCGAATTCGTTTTCGATGCTTTGCAGCGCATGCAGAACTTCAAGCGGTTCAAGTTCGGTTTCAAGCACAACAGCAGCGTTTATAAAATGCGGCTGCTCGCGGTAATCGACCGGCTCTGTCAGGTACATGTTGGAAGCAGCCAGAAGGCGGCAACCTGGGATTCCGCCAAGGCGATCAATAGCATTGCGCACTATTGCCGCAGAATCTCCCATATTCGATCCGATGCCGACTGCGACGCGCGTCACGCCGCATTACCCGCGCTCTATAAAGGCACCGATGCGCCGCACCGCTTCAGCAAGTCTTTCGGAAGGGCTGCAAAGAGCGATGCGGAACCAGCCTTTTCCCGGAGCGCCGAAGCTGGAGCCTGGAGCGACGACAACGCCTCTGCTCTGTATGAGCTTTTCGCAGAAAGACGCATCGTCGAAGCCTTCCGGCACGCGAGCCCATACATAAATGGTTACGTCGGTATCGTTGACTTCCAGCCCGGCGGCC
>JAKQSH010000025.1 GCA_029570245.1 Deltaproteobacteria bacterium
GGTTTCCGCTTCCGGTAAAAAACGCTCTGTTTTTGAACCGAAGATCTGCCGTTTCAGCCATGCGTTTTCCTGCCGGAGTTTTTCATTCAATTCCAACAGCTGACGCAATTGTTTTTCAAGCTCGATTATACGTTCATTTTCCATGCTTCATTAGTAACCGCCCAGCATGATACATGAGGGATGCGCAAAAATCGTTCAGAGAGGAGGATTCGTCGAAAAATTGCGTGAGTGGCTTGAGTGCCTTATTGCTCTTTTGGATTTTTCCAGAGATGGGGTAGCAGAGAATCTATCTGGCTTGACGGGGTGGTTGTCAGGCGGGGAAGGACATCTTCCAGCCATTGCCGGAACGGGATTGCGTTTGCTTTGCACGAAGCGGCAAATGAATACAGAACGGCGAGATTCTGTCCGCCATTTTCGCTTCCGGCGAAGAGGCAATTCTTCCGAATCAAGGCCACGCCGCGATTAAGGCGTTCGGCTGGATTATTGTCGATATTGAGCTTGGAATTGTCAAGAAACTTTTTCAGTTCCGCTTCGATATTCAGCGCATAATTGACCGCTTTGGTCACAGGCGAAGCTGGCCGTTCCGACTCGCGGAGCGCACGGCAACGCTCGAAAAATGAGGCTACGATTTTCCTGGATTCGCGCCGAGCAGTCTTTCGTTCCTGAAAAAGCGCTGTTTCCGTGCCTTTCTTTTCGGCACGTGTTTTAGCCTCGTGTTCGATCTTATAAAGCGCACGGATCAGAGTCAAGAGTTCCTCCGCTTTTGAATAGCCGTTTTCATAGGCTTCAAGCACGCGTCGTCGCACATGCGCCCAGCAGCACGCGACCTCGCAGTCGAGGCTTTCGTAACCGACATACGAATCGCGGATGATCGTTCCTGAATAATCTCCGAGCAGCAGTTCGGCGACATCCTGTGCCCGCGACGGGGCAAAGTGAAACGCAATCAACGGCGGGCCGACTCCGGTCAAGCGGCACCACATGTAGGCTTGTTTGCATTTTCCAAGGCCTTTGACTTGCATTTTGATAAAGGTTTCATCGACATGCAGGATTTCACGCCGCATGATCAGATCAACCATCCGGCCATACAGATCCTTCAGCATCGCCGCGCTGTTTTTATAGAGATATTCGAGGCTGGCCGGGGCAACAGGCAGGCCTTCATTTGCAAACATTTTCGACTGTCGTTCCAGCGGAATCGCATTTTCGACTTTATCCGCGACAACCTTGGCGACGAATGAAATATCATAGCGGGTCCTGCCACTCGGCGTATCGAAAAAATCGCCCGGTGCCGGCGCGGTTGCAACTCCGTCTTCCGGACGCTTCGGATTGGCATATTTCGCACGTTTGTAATGAATCACATAAAGTCCGGTTTTGTATGCAATGCGCTCGCTCTCGACATAACCGATGAGCTCAAGTCCCGGACGTTTCTCTTCAGGTATGTCGATGATCCTTTCCTCGCGCGGAAGATCGGCTGGGATTTCGGACAGCGCGTTCTCTTTGCGAACAGTCCGCTCATGTTCCGAAACCTTTTGCATCGTTTCCTGAATCGATTCTTCCTGGTGCGGAGGTGTAATGCCGGGGAGTAGCGGCGTGGGTTCAACTTCCGGTAAAAAACGCTCTGTTTTTGAACCGAAGATCTGCCGTTTCAGCCATGCGTTTTCCTGCCGGAGTTTTTCATTCAATTCCAACAGCTGGCGCACTTGTTTTTCGAGCTCAACTATACGTTCATTTTCCATACCTCATTAAGACACGTAAATTCCGGAAAAGTTTGCTCTCTTTTAAACTTTTTTTGAATATCTTTTGTAGTAGCGCTGCGGCTTGATTCCGGACAAAATCGCAGACAGTTCACGGCTGCTCAATTCGATCCTGCCGTCGGCTGATTTGGGAATGTGAAATCCGCCGCATTCAAGACGCTTCATCCAGATCACAAAACCGCCATCCTGCCACTGCAGCAGCTTCACAAGCTTCTTGTTCCGGCTGAAAAATGCAAATACATGACCACACTCCGGATCCTGCAGAATATACTCTTGCACCGCTCCCGCGAGCCCGTCAAATGATTTGCGCAGATTCACCGGCGTCGGACAGTAATATATCCTTACTGAGCCGCCGAAACCAAGCATGGCTGTCTCCCAATCAGATTCAAGACCTCTCTCAGAGTTGCACTGTCGAAGCCTTTTTCAACGTCGATTTCAATACCGTTTGCCCTCAAGCTTACTCCGGAACGATTGTCTCCGCTGCACGCGTCTGAACCCGCCACTTCAACCATTTCCAAGGTCTCGTCTTCGCCTGGTTTGCCTTCCTGTTCCTGTTTCAGCAGACGAATCCACCGCCGCACACTTTCATACGGCAACTCTTTCAACTCGCTGTATTCCGGAATTGTGAAGCCGCTGTCCCAATACTCAGACAACTGCTCCTCCCAGTATTGCCGTGTTGTCTCTCGTGCCATCTCTTATCCTCCAATTTTCTGGTTTGTCGGATAATTTACCTCACCTCTCGTCTCGATAAAAGATGTATCTCATTGGGCGGTTACCAAAGTATTATTTTAAAAATAGAACATTGTTTTCCATGCAGAAAAAAATATTATTAAGGCATTAAAAAGCCGGAAACAAAAAATCCGCCGGAATTGCATGATCCAGCGGATTTGTATTGCCTTGAACTTCTCAGCCCTTGCGGCCTCTGAGACGCCCTTTCTGAAGGAAGCCGTCGTAGTTTCTCATCACAAGATGAGATTCCATCTGGCTGAGCGTG
>JAKQSH010000031.1 GCA_029570245.1 Deltaproteobacteria bacterium
CCATCATCCCAGGGCATTTTCAGCAGAACTTCAAGCACCTTATGATCTCCAGGCGGCTTTCTGTCGCCGAAATCGGGAGAGAAAGGTCTATTCCGCAGTTTATTCTTATCGAAGAAATCGTCTTTAACAACTCTTTCCGCCCTGGAACCGTTTTTCTGAATTTTTCTTACCAGCGCCACACTAAGTTCCGGCGCTTCTGGATTTAAGGATTTGAACTGCGTGTCGTAGGCGTACAGTCCGAATTTCGGTCCGTGACCGCGTGGATGAAAACCGTCATCATGCCTGTTTATTTCCTGGCCGGGCGGCCTGATCCCATCCGGCGGCAGCACCGGCCGGCCAGCCCCCGAAGCCGGCATGGTACTTGAATTCTGTGTAAAATCTGGAGGAAAAGGCCCGCCGTCCGGCCCGCCGTGCTCGTTGAAATTCCAGTTCTGCGGGTCAGCCTCGCACTGCTGACGCCCGACACTCTGCATATGCGCCATAACGAACTGCGCCAGCACTTCTTCGCTCAGCTGTTTCTGGAAAAACAACTGCAGCATCCAGAATCCAGCCAGAATCGGAATTCCGGCCAGGATAATGGTAAGCGCCAGACGCGTTCTGAGTTTCATTATTCGTCTCCGACCTTCAGTCGATAGCCAATGCCCCAGACAGTCTCAATTAGTTTATCACCGCCGAGTTTCTTTCGCAGGTGAGAAATATGCACATCCAGGGTCCGTTCGGTGCCTTCCTTGTCGGGGTCGAGCGCCTGATCCACCAGCCATGAACGAGTGACCGCTTCGCCGGAACGGCGCGCCAGCGCGGCCAGAAGCTCGAACTCTACCCTGGTGAGTTCAAGTGCCTTGCCACGCACGAAAGCCGTACGTCCCGGCAGGTCAAGCTGGAGAATTCCGATCGTAACGAATCCCTTCTTCTGCATTACAGGACGGCGCAGGCGGGCATGCACCCTTTCTATGAGTTCCTCAGGCCAGAAAGGCTTGGTCATGTAGTCGTCAGCACCCAGTTTGAGCGCGCGCACCTTGTCGGAAGTATTGTTGCGGGCGCTCAATATCAGAACCGGCACGTCAGAATATGTTCGCAGATGTTTCAGAATATCCATGCCCCAGGTTCCCGGAAGCATCAGGTCAAGTATGAGCAGAGAATAATCCGGGTAGGCTCCGGGTATCAGAAGTTCGCCTTCGGTGAGCCAAAGCGATTGAAAACCAGCTCTGGCGAGATGATCCACTATCTGTCGTCCAAGTTCACGATCGTCTTCAATCAACAATATTCGCTCACCCATATTCACCTCTGCTACCCGGTTTTATTGTCAATACACAACGTTTGCACCTTTCTGACAATAATTGTTTCTACTTAAGTAAATCTTAAGACAAACCCAATATATTTTTATCTTATGGAGCTTCTGTGCGGCAAATTTGAAGGCCGCTTTTGTAAAATACAACTTCGGCATCGCTTTTAATAACGAAGCACAATGCCGATAACAATCGGTTTCTATTTATGTTTTCAGATGTGATGATTCTCAGCGCTTGTTTTAATATGCCGGATTGTTCATTAAGCAGCGAAGACGGCATAAATCGTATCCGGGAATTCTACGGCAATCTTTCAGATGGAGATTCTGAAGAAAACATTGACGCGGTAACAGTCATCAACAAATATCCGGTCAGCTTCTGTTAAGCATCCGGCCACGAAAGCCCGCACTGATTGTGAGATGAAATTTCAAGCGGAGCTTCTCCATTCGGGTAAAAGGCCTCCCAATAACAATTGCAATCGGCATCATCGTAAAATATGTTTCAGAACGAACCTGTGCAATATGGTGTTTTTATTTGCAGCTTTCGGAGTAGGCATAGCCTCCGGCGGAAGAGCCGACATCAGGACTTCGGTCTGATTAAACAAACCACCGTCTTCCGCACAAAACATCTTTCCGTCGTGCAGCAGGCAGCCTCCGGTAAATATCTAAGATTCGCTGTCGGCAATATTTCTATGCATTTACTCCGTCCTGGTGTAAAATATACGCAACAGAGAGTTCAGCGGGAGTCTCTTCCTGTATTCTGACATACATGAAATCTTCGGCGACGGTTGCACTGCCGGTGTTATTCGGCGGTTGTTGGGGCGTATGATGTTCATTTATTGCGCGGCATGTACGGCGGTGTTGATTCAAGCCGTATACACGGTGGTGTATTTATCCTGAAGCCCAGATGTGTGTATGTCTCTCCTGCTCATCAGTCTGTCTCTTGCGTAACGCAGCGATTGTTTGTCAGTTTTTTTGTTGTTTCTCGATCCTGTATGTTCCGCTTATGGGGCCGTGGAGATTTTTGATATGGTTGAATATGGGGGAAACGATAAGCATAACCCGCCTGCACTGAGCGATGATTTCTCTGAACTGCGCCGTCGTGAGCTTCAGCGCGTAAGAGAGTCGATACTGCCTTATGTTCTATGGGTCTTATCCATCTTCTCTGTTCCCGCCACTGTTACGGATGTTTATAAACTCATAATTTACAAGTCAGAGCCGGTGCTTGTTTTTCACGTTCTGGCTTTCGTTACGCTCTGGATAACAACTTTCAATCACAAGCGGCTGGGCTACAGGTTCTGCACGGGCTATCTCACCATCATTTCATATGCTCTCAGCCTCGTCGGGATATATTCATTCGGACTTATTTCCGCATCCACATATGGATTCTTCGGTGCCAGCATTATGGCAGCGATTTTCTACGGTCCGCGACTGGCGGCGGGCATGACTATTCTCTGCACCGTCACCATAGCCGCTTTCGGAATTGCGGCGCATTATGGATATATCAATTATGAAACGAATTATTCTTCATTTCTCGGTCAGATCGGCCCATGGCTGGCTACCGCAACAACTTTTCTTCTTTATGCCGGCATCGCCATTGTCGGATTCGTCAGACTGATAAATACAATCGGCGATTCTCTGAAGCGTCAGCAGCTTCAGACCGCCGAGTTGCAGAAGCTCAACGAAGAACTGCGCAGAGAAATCGTTGAGCGCGAGCGTGCAGTAAGGATGCACAGTGAAAACGAAGAGAAACTGCGCGTTATTACATCCTCTGCTCTGGACGCAGTAATAATGCTGGACGCAAAAGGCCGAGTCGTCATGTGGAATCCGGCGGCTGAAAGAATTTTCGGGTATTCAGCCGAAGAAATACTCGGCAGAGAAGTTCATTCCCTGCTTGCACCTCCACAGTACTATGAATCAATACGACGTGGTTTCGAAGAATTCACCAGAACAGGGCGCGGGGCGGCAGTAGGCAAAATTCTTGAACTGACGGCAAGGCATCGTGATGGTCACGAATTTCCGGTTGAAATGGCAGTTTCGGGTATTTTCATGCAGAGCGCGTACTGGTCAACCGCGATAATCAGAAACATCGAAGAGCGCAAGCGCGCCGAGGAAGAAAAAAATCATTTGCAGCAACAGCTGCAACAGGCAGCCAAAATGGAGGCAGTCGGACGGCTGGCCGGCGGAGTTGCACACGACTTCAACAACCTTCTGACGAGCATTTCCGGCAATGTCGCCTTGCTTCTCATGGATGAAAAAGAGCCGCGCGTTTCATGTTCCGGTCTTCTTAATGAAATACGGAAAGCAGCCGAAAGCGCATCACAGCTGACCCGCCAGCTTCTGTCGTTCTCGCGTCGCCAGATTATAGAACCGCGTATAATCGACGTGAACAGACACATCATGCATATGCAGAAAATGCTCATGCGTCTGATAGGAGAAGACGTTGCACTGGACATGGTGTTTTCAGAAAATCCGGGAACCGTTAAAATCGACCGTGGACAGTTTGAACAGATTCTGATGAACTTGGTTGTCAATGCCCGCGATGCATTGCCGTATGGTGGTCGTATAAGCGTTGTTACCGAGCGGGTCGCGGTAGACAGAAAACGTATTCCACAGGATTCGCTTGCACTTCCGGGCACATATATTGTTCTGAGGGTCGCGGACACCGGACTGGGAATGAGCGAAGAAGTAAGGAAACACATCTTCGAGCCGTTCTTCACCACAAAATTAGATGGAATGGGAACCGGTCTTGGGCTGGCTACCATTTATGGCGCCGTGCACCAGGCCGGAGGCTTCATAGAAGTGCGTTCTGAACCGGGCAGAGGATCGGAATTCTCGATTTTCCTGCCGGAAGCCCATGGCGAGGTCGAGTCATTCTGCAGAAGCGAGAACAACGGGGAACTGATGACCGGCAACGAAACGATTCTGCTTGTCGAAGATGAAACCATGGTGCGGGAACTGGCAGAGAGGCTTCTGACACGCTGGGGTTATAAAGTGCTTCAGGCCGCCGACGGCAAAGAGGCGCTTGAACTGTTCAGAAACTTCAAGGGCAGAATCGACCTGCTTATGACGGACGTAATAATGCCCGGCATGAACGGAAAGCAGCTGGCAGAGAAACTTACTTCAACAATGCCGGAGTTGAAAGTTCTTTTTTCTTCCGGCTACAACGAAGATGTGATTGCGCATAAAGGGGTTATAGAA
>JAKQSH010000046.1 GCA_029570245.1 Deltaproteobacteria bacterium
TTATCTGTCTACTAATTATCAGCTTCAGCCTCAAATTCATCTTCCTCGTCGCCGTCGCTCTCCGGGATTTCTTCCTCGTTGACTCTTACGCAGAAATTGTTCCAGGTGACGGTGCCGGTTTTGGATGCATATTCGATAGTAATTTTCCAGCTTCCCTTGGCCCAGGTATCCATCAGTTCGTATGCCACGAAATCGCCGGGGATGGCGGTTACGTCCCCGCTCTGTTCCCACAGAACGACAGCCTCTCCGTGACGCGGCGCGTACAGACGAACTTCCACGCCAGTCAGCTTGCTTTCGGCTGCGAAAGACACATCCAGATTGATTTCGGGGTATCTGTTGGCCGTAGCGAAGTCGGTGATTTCGAGCGTTTCACTCTTGGTGCAGGGCGAATCCGAACAGGTGCTGAAGTTTGTCGAGGCGAAAGTCGAGCAGGCTATCTGTTCCGAATCCCAGTCGATGCCTGCGGTCTGCGCCGGATCGACAAGAGTGAGGCACACGCGGTTGAACATCGTTCCGCTGGAGCCGAAAGTCCAGCCTTTATCTATTATAACGACATTCCAGGTTCCTATACCCCGCGTTTTATCCCAGAAATCCACCAGTTCGAGAGGCATGTCAGTCTGGTTGTATTGATTCCACACAACCATGCTGCTCATACCCGGAGCCTGAATCTGTATTTCCTTGTCGTCAACGGTGTCTATTCCTGAAACGAGTCGCCAGTCGAAATGAACCATGTTCACATCACCCTGTCCGCCGTTATCGGGAATCTGAACCTGAAAGGCGACCTGCGGGCAACTTGTGCCGAAAAGCGTGCATGAATCCATAAGACCCGGTTCCGGCAGAAGATTTGCATACGACGGAAACTCATAGCACTGCTGAGTGCGGGGAATATCTGGTATTTCCGGGTCTGGTTCCGGCTCCGGCTCCGGCTCCACTTCCGGCTCCGGGTCGATATCGACCTCCGGCGTGTCTTCTTCATCGCCGTCTGTCTGATTTTCTTCGTCGATTTCGGAAATGTCGTCCCCGTCGGTTTCGGCATTGTCGCCGTCGGAACCGTCGTCACCATCGGGATTGTTTTCGGTTATCGGATAGCAGAAATGATCCTCGCAGTAATAACCGTCGCCGCAGTCGGCGGCTATATCGCATTCCCCTCCCTGATAACCGTTGTCGTCTCCGTTCCACGAACCCTGCACGCAGGATTTGTTGAAACAGATGTAACCTTCTTCACAGTCGGAATCAATTTCGCAGATTCCATCGTCGCCGGAAGAAGATTCCGGTCCGCAGGCAATTGCGACCAGCACCAGAAACACCGCCATCAGAATCAGTACATCGCTTCTCATCTGATTTCCGTTTCGCAAAAAATATTTCAACAAAGTCCATAAAATAATATGGAAAATACCGTGGCAGGTCAAGTCATGTTGTTGGAATGGAACTTATTTTGTTAATTTTAGAAAAGAAAATCGTTCACTCGCCCAGTTTCATCAGAGCACCTCTGGCGGCGTCTCGAACTTCCGGGGTGGCGTCTTTTGCGGCTTCACGCAGTGCTTTTTTTGTGGCGTCGTTCGGGAACTGCGCCAGCACCCAGCAGACGTTTGAACGCACCGATGCCGGTTTGGTGCGCTTTCTGCTGAGCATACCTTCCTTTTTGAGTGTTTCAATCAGCACCGGCACGCAGGAAGGATCACCCAGTTTGCCCAGGGCGATAACCGCTTCCACCTGAAGAAGCTCGTCCTCCTCGTTCTGAGCTATGGTGCGTTTCTCAAGGAAGGCAGTCAGCTGCGGCAATGCATCCAAGCTTTTCATGCTGTCGATAAGGTTTATGGCGAAACGGCGCAGACCGATATCCCTGTCAAGAAGCATGGGTCTTATTATAGGCTCGGCCAGAGCCGGATTGAGATTGGCCAGCGCTTTTGCGGCTTCCTTGCGCACACGCGGGTCCTGATGTGCAGTCATGGGTACGATATCGTCAAAATGCTCCGGTCCGCCGAGTTCGCCCAGAAGAAGCACCAGGTTGCGCACCACGAACCACTGGTTCGACGAGACGCCCATTTCACGTTTCAGTTCCGGCAATATCGCTTTGCCCATGCGCTTGAAAAGCGCCAGAACGCTGCGCCTGAGACGACGATCGTCGCTTTCCTTGAGAATTGTAAGCAGGTAAGGCAGAGATTTTTCACCCATGGCGATCCACACGTTCGAAACCTGCTCCTGAATCGCTTCTTCGCCGTGTTGAAAAACCGCCAGAAGAATTCGCTGAACTTCCTCGGATGAAATGGAGGCAAGCGCCTGAGCCGAACGTCCGCGCTGATTGGGATTGCGGTCTGATGCGGCGTCCGAATGTCTGCGGAAAAGGTCAATGCCGACTTCGGCATCCGCATAGCGCTCGTTGAAGATAAGCTCGCGGCTGAGTTTTTCCAGCAGCGCCGCCATGCTCATGTACTGTTCGTTGAAATCCATTTCGGCATCAAGTCTGGCGACCAGGCTCCTGACGAAACTGCTGATTGCAGGATTGAAAACCACCTCGCCGACGAGTTCCTCAAGCGAACGCGCCACTTCGGCCACACTTGAGTCTGATATTTTATCGAAGTTGTT
>JAKQSH010000059.1 GCA_029570245.1 Deltaproteobacteria bacterium
CAGATGCTGTCGATGGTACGCGAAGACCTTGAGCGCTTCGGACCGGATATGCGATTCATCGACTCCTACCGCGCCCAGTTCGGCGGCATGATAGACAGAACCGTACGCGAACTGGAGAAATTCATCGTCGAGCTCAAAGACCTCATAGCCAAGCAGCGCTTCGATTCGATGGTGACGGACGCCGAAAAGCTTGCCGCACTGCGCGATGAACTGCGTCAGCTTATAGAACGCTACAAAGAAAGCGGCGACGAGGCGCTAAAAGCGCAGATACTCGAAAAGCTGCGGCAGTTCAGAGCCATGCTGGAGCAGCTGAAGCAGGGCATGGCGAAAAATCAGAAGGAACTGCCGGAAGAATACATGAATATGGACGCGCTGGACACGCACCAGATCGACCAGGATATTGTGACACTCGAAAAACTGCTTGAAGCCGATGATCTTGAAGCCGCACTGGAGCAACTGGGCGACATGTCAGCCGAACTGGATCAGGTGCTCGACAGCCTTAAGGAAGGCTCCGAGGAAATGGGCGAAAACCTCTACGGCGAAGCCATGCAACAGCTGAACGAGCTTGAGAAAGAAGTATCCGAGCTGTCGAAAATGGAAGAGGAGCTCAAGAGCCGCACCGAAGCCCGCCAGGAAGAATTCCGCAGGCGCATGGGAAAAGAATTGCAGCGTTCGCTTGACAGCGGCCTTGAGCGTATCAAACGTATGGTTAAGGAGGCGGAAACTTCCGTCAACTCCATAAGCGAGAACGGCAGCATGGACGTTGAGTCGTACAGAAGCAGGGTCGGCAGCTACATTGACAATCTTAAGAAAGCGCTGGACTTCAAGGATATCCAGGAGGCGCTGGAGCTGTCTTCAAACTCTGCGTCATATCTTGAGCTTTTGCAGCGACTCATAAAAGAATCCTTCGCGCCCGGTGAAAAAGAAATCGCCGCGCGCGAAGCAAACGCCCGGCGCGCTGCAACTGCGGCAGAAACGATGCGCGCCGTAGAAGAGGAGCTGCGCCGTCTTATGCCGGACCCGGAGCGACTTCTGGGTGCGGATGAAAGACGCAAGTTGCAGGAACTTTCGCAGCGTCAGAAACAGCTTTCGCAGGAAGCCGGGCAGATGCAGGGGCGGCTGGGACAGATGAGTCAGGAAATGCCATTTATGCCGCAGGATGTGAACCAGCGCATGAACGAGGCCCGGAACGGCATGGACGGCGCGGGGCAATCGCTGGAGCAGTTGCGCCCCGGCAAAGCCGGCGAACAGCAGCAGGAGGCTCTGTACAGCCTCGAACAGCTGAAGCAGAGTCTGGGAGAGGCCCGCAAGAAAATGATGAGCGGCATGAAGTACGGCGGAATGCAGCCGGGCATGCAGGGCGAAGGCCAGGGACGGCGCGTCCGCAAGGGCAAGGTGGCCATTCCGTCAGCCGACCAGTACAGAACGCCCGCCGAACTGCGCGAAGACATCCTGGAGGCCATGAAAAAACCTGCGCCGGAAAGTTACAAAGAGCAGAACAGCCAGTATTACAAGGAACTGGTTAAATGAAACGCTTTAAATACATCATACCCGTTCTGATATTTGCAGCCTTGTGGTGCGCGCAGGCTCTGGCCGCGACCGGCTCCGGGTTGAACCGCCTGCTGGCCGAAGGCCACCGCGCCATAAACGGCTGGCAGACCGAGGACGCCGCACGCATCGCCGCCGAAATCGAAAAAGAGTATTCCGGCGAGCCTCTGGCGCATTACTATCTGGCGCGCTTCGAATTCGAAAACGGCAACTACGTAAAGGCGCTGGAACACCTCGAAGCTTCAGGCGGGGAAATTCCCGTCGAGAAAGGCGGAGCCGGTTTTGAGCCATACCTGAAAGCGGCATACGAAAACACCAGAGACTTCAGAGCGCGCAGGAGTCAGCACTTCGAAATACGCTACAAGCCCGGCAGGGAGGAAATAATCCTCGATTACGCCGTTGAAACTCTGGAAAGAGCCTACACAGAACTATCCTCCGATTTCGGCTACAGCCCTTCGGGCCTGATAGTGGTCGAAATCTACCCCGACCTTTCCATGCTGGCGCGCGCCACCGGGCTTTCGATGGAGGCGCTGAAAACCACCGGAACCATAGGCATCTGCAAATTCAACCGTCTGCTCATCTCGTCGCCGCGAGTCTCTCTTCTGGGCTACACATGGCGCGACACAATGAGTCACGAACTGGTGCATCTTTTCGTCTCGAAGGTCGGCGACAACAAAGTGCCGGTCTGGCTGCACGAGGGCTTCGCCAAATTCGAGGAACTGCGCTGGCGCAAGGCTCCCGGCGCCGAACTGAAGCCCTCTTACGAGTCGCTGCTGTCGCGCGCCCTGCGCGAAAACAAACTGGTGACGCTGGAAGAAATGCATCCGTCCATGGCTCTGCTGCCTTCGCAGGAACACGCCGCGCTGGCATATGCCACGGTACAGACCATGGTGCAGTTCCTTTTCGAGAAGAAAGGTTATGGCGGTCTGCGTGAGCTGCTGGCCGAAATCGCCCGCGACGGCAATCTTGACCACGCCTTTAAGAAAGTCTACGGTTTCGATACCCACGGTCTGCAGGAACACTGGAAACGCAATATGCGTTCGCGCGGGTTGCGCGAAATGCCGGAAACCTGGGCCGATTACAAGCTGATCTTCGATCAGAACGAAGAAAGCTACGAAAAATCCGAGGAAATCCAGCTCAAACGCAAGCGCGCGCGCAATTACATGGTGCTGGGTAAGCTGCTCAAAGACCGCGAACATCCAGCCGCAGCCATAATGGAATACGAAAAAGCCGTTTCAATCGAAGGCACAGGCAACGTTATACTCCAGAACCGTCTGGCACAATCCTATCTCGACGAAAAACAGCCACGCAAGGCGCTGGAAGCGCTCAATCAGGTGGTAGACCTTTACCCTGGATACGTGGGAACGCACATCCGCCGTGCGGCAGCCTATATGGCGCTTGGCGAAGCCAATCTGGCTCTGCCGTCGCTTGCCGAAGCAGTCGGCGTTAATCCCTACGATCCGCGCATCTGGCAGATGACGCTGGAAGCAGCCGGTGCGCTTTCGCAGCAGGAGAAATCCGCCGAAGCCGCGCGCGCGCTGAAACTGCTTGCAGAGCAATGACACGCTGATAATACGGAAGAAATGCGAGCCCGAAGGGCTCGCACAAGCAGCTGGTCAACCATGAAGATCAATCTGTCCGGGAGCCGGCTTTGTCGACTCTGCGAATTTGCCCTTGAAAAAAAATACTGAAGCGGTGAATTCTGCCATGGATTGCCACTGAGCCAGATTTCAGGCAAAAGAAAAAGGCGCTCACGATGTCTCGTAAGCGCCTTACTGCTGCGATGGTGCCGAAGGCGGGACTCGAACCCGCACATCCTTGCGAACACTAGACCCTGAACCTAGCGCGTCTACCAATTCCGCCACTTCGGCAGCGAAGGTTTTACTAGCATATGCAGATTAAGAATGCAAGAACTTTCGACAATTAATTGCCGGAAGGCCTAAAAATGCGGCGATAATTAAAAAAGCATTTGCAATCCGCCTCAGACTTGTATGAAAGATCGGCATGATATAAAGTAAACAGGACGGTTGCTCGGATATTTACTGGAAGGCGCATATGTCGGCAAAGGACAGAATAATCAGGCAGGTGGACAAGCTGTTTTCGGGAGAAATCAGCACATCGGACTTCTGCGCCTTTTTTGAGGAAACAATAAAATTCGATCTGGCTCCGGGAGATTTTCCGGGCGATGAAGTTGAGATTCTTGAAGAACTTTTCGATGTGGTGGCGCTTTTCAGCCCGCGATATCGCAGCGACCGCACTCTTACGGGCTTCAAAAACGAAGAACAGGTGCGCCGCGCCGTACTGAACGCCTGCACACGGCTGGGCTGGTGGGACGGCGACTGAAGACAACCTCAGAATTCGTACCCGACCATGAAACCGGGGCCGAGGTACAGTTCAGTTTGTTGTGGCTGGCCGTTTGCGTCTGTTCCGTTATCCCATTCGGCGGCTTTGTGCAGTGGAATGTAACTCATGTATTTTGAGTCTAGTTTATCCTGACCGTCGTCTGTCAGTACGTTGAGCGTCGGACCGAAAAGCAGCGCCTGATTGCCTTTGGCATCCCATTTCCAGCCGACCACCACTCCGAATTTCGACATCCAGGCCGAGCGCGTGAAGTCGGTGATATCCGAAAGCCCCATGTTGTCGAACTCGAATTCGACAAACCAGTTGTCGCTGGCCGGTACATGCGCGCCCAGCGTCAAGCCGTATGACATGGTCATGGTGTCCATAACCGGCTGAAAACCTATGTGGTAGACATTGTACACGTATTTCGAACCGTGGCGCAGACCGACATTTATAAGCGAAGTGTCCGAAGTCCAGACGCGTCCGCGCAGAACGCCGTCACGGACTATCGACAGGAAGCCTATCGGGGCGTCTGCATATTCCGAGTAGTTCACAAAACCGAACTGAGCGCCGCGCAGGCGCCCGATGTTGATGTTCATAAAGCCGAACTCGGCACCTTTGGACATCTCTTTGCCGGTGGCTATGTTAAGGTACGACCACTGAACGCCGTAAATTCGGCCCGTCGAAACGTTAAGAAAACTGGCCTGAGCGCCGGTCACGTCGCCGACGGTGATATTTGTCAGGCCAGCCTGAAAACCCGTGACATTGTCGATAGTAACGCTGGCCAGCGACAGCTGCGCGCCGATGAAATTACCGACTGCAAAGTTTGCCAAAGCAAACTGACCGCCGGTGAAGTTGCCTCCGGTGTAATTCACTAAACCCCATTGAGCACCGGCGAAGTGCCGTCCGTTATGGTTATAAATTCCGGCGATCTGTAAACCTTTGGAATCACGCCCGTTTACGTTTACGATACCCCCGATTGAAACGCCCACAGCGTCGCGCTGTGTGACATTGGAAATTCCGGCGATCTGCAGACCGTTAAGATCGTAGTCTTCCCACGAAAGAATCAGGCCCAGACCGAAACCTTCCAGTTTTCCCTGGTTGGTAGCCAGAAGTCCCAGCGAAACGTTGTTGAGCACTGGCTCTTTGAACGCTTTGTTCACCTGCGCCGGAGGAAAAAGCCCTATGTTGAATGGAACATGCGTGTATTTGATGTTTTCGTCGTTGTCCAATCCGCGCGTTACCGTCTCTTCAGAATCGACCGCTTGAAATTCGCGTTCGCTCAATTCGGTTGAAGCCCCCAGCGCCAGCATGGTGTTCGACTCGTAATAGTCGCCGGAATTGTCTAGTATGACGTGATAACGTCCCGGCGCAACTCCAAGTTCGATTTCGCGTTCGGCGGGTTTGTCGAGTTCGGCCACCAGACGTCCCGATTCATCGCGCACGTAGACACGTCCCGAAAGCGGCTGCGAAAAGCGCAGAGAGGAAGACGTTTCATTGAGATCGGTAAGAACCAGTTCACCGGTGCCGGACAGTTTTATTTCGTAAGTCGGATGCTGCGCGCCGGACTGCGCTGTTTCGGTGCGCCTGAGCGTTTCGTTGAAGGCGTACTGGTAAGCTTCATTCAGGGAAACCCGTCTGTCGCCGGATGAGTCGGCGGCTCCGCGCAGACCGCTTACCATATAGTGCGTAAAAAATGATCCTCCGATACGGTCGGACTCCTGCGCCGCTTCGTCGGCGGCGGAAGAAGTCAGAAAAGCATGGCCTTTGAGATTAACGGAACTGTCAGACATGAAAGGCGCCTGACGGCTGCCGCCCTTGCTGCGCGTCATGGCTCCCGACTGACAGGAATCGAGTATAACCACGCGCACATCAGCCGGAACAGCGTCGATCATCTGCTTCAATTCGCGGTAAGCCAGATGTTTTCCGTATAAAAGCAGACCTTCGTCATCGGAGTGACCGGAATAATAGAAGAACAGTTCAACGTAATCGCCCTGTTCTTTAGACTTTGTAGCTTCGATCTGAATTTTCTGATAAGAGCGATAAAAATCCGGCAATTCCGGGTTTTCAAGAAAAACCTGATTTTTCTCAGGAATTCCGCCCAGTTCCTCAAAAACTTTCTGCATGGCGCGGGCGTCGGAAGCTGCGTAGCGCAGTTTGATGCGGTAAGGTCCGCCGTCATTGGCTCCGACTATCATGGCGAAACGTCGCCGGGCCTGCTCGCCGGCATATGCATGAGAGGAAGCCGCAGTAATATACAACAGCAGCAGCGCCATAAGCAGAGTAAGAATTCTAAGCGGCGTGAACACTTTGATTTCTTTCGTTGTTTCAGCTATTTAACCAGCAGCAGGTCATGCTGCTCAAGGCCGCCCGGCAGCAGCAGCAAGTTGTTGCGCGCCGCCTGCGGATCGCCGGCCATAGCCTGAGCCGCCGCCATTATCGGCGCGATTTCGAAACTCTGCGCCGATGTTACAAAGAAAAAGCGCTCGAACGCCGGTGCGTCGTCCAGACGGTATGAATAATCCAGCAGCTGTTCGCCGTTGTGGGCAAGCTTGGCAGCCTGCGCGCCGCCATCGGACGGAAAGTGACGTGTCACGGCTCCGCGTCCGTCGATGGAGAAAATCAGGCCGAAGTTCGCCTGGGCGGCGATATAGGCGACCTGCAACGTGTCTCCGACTGCGACTGCGTCGCCGGATTTGAGCATTTCGTTGACGCTGCCGGATTTGCGGTAAATTTTCAACTGGGCTTCAAGACCTTTGGTATAAATGATTTCTCCGTCGGTTTTTACGGAATTCATATTTGTTTTACCATCGCCTGGTGGATTGAAAATACCGCCGGCCCAGAGAGCGGAGATCACAATCAGAACCAGCATCGCAGCTGCCGGAGCCGCCAGAGTCGAAAAGTTGAAAGAGCGTTTCTTTACCACGGACTGTTCAGCCTTCTGGCGGATAGCGGCTGCCATTGGCCTGACCGGATAGCGCTCCAGAATCTCCTCGTTGGAGGCTTTTAAAAAGGCGAGACGAGCCGAAATTTCGGGGTTCGATTCTGAAAGGCTTCTGATTTCGGCGGCTTTTGATTTATCAAGCTCTCCCAGCAAGTACTGTTCAAGCAGGATATCGGGGATTTTTCCGTTGCGCTGTGTCATGCCTGCATATCCTCCAGTTCTTTTACATGGCGGGCCAGGCTTCTGAGGCGTTTGCGTACACCCGATACCGAAAGACCCACCTGTTCGGCGGTTTCTTCAAGAGTGAGACCGTCCAGCAGGTGCAGCACGGCGATTGTGCGTGTGCTTTCCAGTTCGCGTCCGAAAATGCGGTCAAGCATGTTGCGGGCGCTGGAACGCGATTCTTCGTCGGTGGCGTCGGCGATGCGCAGCAGCAGTTCCTCGTCATAGTCTTCAGGGTGTCGCCTGCGCGAACGGATATGGTTGAGGCATTCGTTGGTTGCGATACGTACCAGCAGACTGGACGGATGTTCTCCTTCCAGTTTATCCTCGTTACGCAGCAACTTTATGAAAACCTCCTGCATGATATCCAGCGCCTCTTCCTCGTTTTTCAACAGATAGCGACAACGCCTGAGGACGAGAGGTCCGTACTGCCTGTAATACTGTTCAACGTCGATGGCCACCGGGCCTGCCTTTCGTCTCTCAATAAGTTAAACACCGCCGCAACGGGGAACTGTCACCCGTCCGAAAAAAAATTATCTCAAGTTTGCAAAAGCCGGCAGCAGACTTGGTTTTTTATTTTAGCATCAACATGCCGCAGTACGCAAAAATTACGCCGGAATGATCCTCATTTTAAACAGGTTTCTAACATTATTAATAAAAACCCGGACAGAACAGCCGGAATCAATTCTGACACCGGGGGACGGAATTTTTCTCCGGGAAACACATAAATTTTGACCGCAGACTCCGTTGCCGCTATAATTTACATTCAATATCTGATCATTAGTGTATTTCTATTTTTTCAGACACTGGAGCAGGAATGGCGCGGCCTTACAATTGGGAATTGAAGTATCTGCTCAACGCCGCTTTTGAATCGGCTGACGAGTTCGGCGAAAAGCTCAACAGTTTACAGCTTCTTTTTGCCGTTTTCATGTTCAACAACTCGGCCCGCATGCTGTTTGAGGAGCAGAATATTTCGGAAGAACGCCTTATTTCGTTTTCCGGCCACTGCCGCCCTGAACCGGATCGGCGTGTTGAAGAAATCCTCGATCTGGCTTCCGGCATTTCCGCCAAATACGGCGATGTTGACGTAAACTGTCTGCATCTGGTGGTGGCGATCTGCCGCACTCCAGACTGCATGGCATACCACGTTATGAAAAGCGCCGACGTTCCCATTTCAAATATCCGCACCAAGGCCGTTTCACTGCTGGCCAATCTGCCTGATCGTTATCAGAAGCTTTTTGCCCAGAACAGCCGTATGGCCGGCAGCCGCCAGTCGCAGATTTCGGCACCTGCGCGCCCTGCGATACAGCGCAACCCTTCGCCGCCCAAATCTGTTTCGTTTTCGAGCGCTGTCACAGCTTCAGTCGGCGGACCTGGCGCAGAGCGCGGCGATTTCGGCCTGACGGACGCTTTAAACGGCGAAAATGGAAGTGTGCTTGAAGGCATTGCCGACGACATGATAGCTCTGGCGCTGGAAGGCACATATGAGGCCGTCAGCGGCTTCGAACGTGAAAGCGTTGAGCTTGTGGACATTCTGAACAAGCGTCGCGCAAACAACCCTATAATAGTCGGGCCGCCGGGCGTTGGAAAAACGGCACTGGTGGAAGGCCTGGCATGGCGTGCGGCGCATCAGCCGGAAAACCTGCCCGGATTCGGAACACGCAGGCTGATGCGACTTGAAATTCCTCGGATTCTGCAAGGCACGCACCTGCGCGGTTCGCTGGCAAAACGCATGGAAACTCTGCGTGCGGAATTGCGTGCGGGTGACGAAAAGGTTGTGTTTTTTGTGGATGAAATTCACCAGCTGATGAACGCCGCCAGCGACGCTTACGCCGAGCTGGCGCAGGAATTCAAAGCCGGTCTGTCCGCCGGGGATTTTTCCTGCATCGGAACCAGCACCTGGGATGATTATAACGCCGCCATCGACAAAGACCCGGCTTTTTCGCGTTATTTCCACATTCTCGAACTCAAGGAGCCGGATGAGGCGGCCACGCTTGCCATACTGCGGCAGTCGGCGCCGTCGTATTCGAAATATCACGAAGTCGAATTCGACGATGAAGCGCTGTTGCAGGCGGTGCGGCTTTCGACGCGCTATATTAACGATCGCAGCCAGCCCGACAAGGCGCTGTCGCTGCTGGACATGGCCGCCTCGCGCGCCCATCGCGAAGGACGCGACATTGTGGATGTGCGGCTGCTGGCCGAACTGGTGGCGCAGATCGCCGAAATTCCCACGGAACAGCTCGTTATTTCGGAAAGCGACCGTTATCTGCAACTTGAAGAAAGACTGGCCGAACGCATTATCGGACACGAAATCGCACTCAAACGCCTTTCCGACGTGCTGCGGCGCAATGCCGCCGGTTTCAGAGGCGAGCGCCCCATAGGCAGTTTCCTTTTCGCCGGCCCGACCGGCGTCGGAAAAACGGAAGTTGCAAAAGCGCTGGCCTGCGAGCTTTTCGGTTCGCCGGATCACATGGTGCGCTTCGACATGTCCGAATTCTCAGAGGCTCATTCGCTGGCGCGTCTTATCGGCGCACCTCCGGGATACGTGGGTTACAACGAAGGCGGTCAGCTCACCGAAGCCTTGCGCCGCAAGCCGTTCCAGATAGTGCTGCTTGACGAAATAGAGAAGGCCCATCACGATGTGATTCAGGTGCTGTTGCAGATTCTTGACGACGGGCGCCTGACTGACGGACGCGGAAGACGCGTTGATTTCTCGAACGCCGTAATAATAATGACCAGCAATCTGGGTTCGCGCCTTTTCGACAGTCCCGAAAAACGCCGCAGCGGGGTTGGTTTTGCCGCCGAGAGTTCCGACGCCTATACCGATGTTGTTGCAGGCGTCATAGAGGAAATACGGGCCGCATTCCCGCCGGAGCTTTTCAACCGCATAGACGAAAAGCTGGTCTTCGAACCGCTGACGCGCTCTCAGGTCGCGCAGGTAGCCATGCTGCTGCTGCGATCTACGGCGCGCAAGCTCTTTTCGGAGCGGCGTATCAGCCTGCTTTTTGATGAAAATCTCTGCAATTATCTGGCGGACAACGGAGGCTTCGAAGCCCGTTACGGCGCACGTCCGATGCGTCGTGCAATACAGACGCTGGTTGAAGGTCCGCTGGCTGCCGGCATACTGAGCGGCGAGTTCCGCGAGGGCGACACTATTTCGGCGCATCCCACATCGGACGGCGGTCTGAAATTCGTAAGGCAGTAACTCCGCCGTATTTTCGTATTAATACTGTACAATAAAGCACATCCGCGCGCGCTTTCATTACGGCGACGACGCGAAATTCATGCCGGATCATCGAAAACTGCTCAGCGGAATATCCAGTCCGGTCTTGCCAGGCGTACACCTTTCCTGCTAACATGAATAAATTCGAAACCATTCGCTTCAGGACGGTTTTAATGCGGACCGGAATTGCGCTGTTTATTCTGTTTTTTATATTGAACTCCGCTGCTGCGGAAGCCGCGCACGTCTGGCCCCAAACCGACTATTCGCCCAAAAGCCGCGTGGGGCTTGAAATTGCCTTCGGAGAAATGAAGGAACCGGTTCCGGCGGACTGGCTGCATTATCTGTTCAATCTGGATTTCAACGTCATCGAAAATCTTCATCTGCGGCTGGGAGTGCCTTTTTCGGGTTATCAGGGCGCTTATGGCAAAGATAATTTCATTCGCGGCAACATCATGCTCGGTGCAAGCTACATGTATCCGGTCACACCCTGGCTGCATGTGGGCGGCGGTCTGCGGCTTTTTACTCCGACATACGAATCAGCCGAGCCCCCCTCCACCGGGTTGACGACCGATCCGCGCCGGGCGTTGCTTTCGCACTGGCACTACCGATTTCAGTACGCCATGGAAGACTATTTTCCGATCTCGCCTGAAATCGGTCTGCGCCTGATGCGCTGGAACTTTTTCAGCCAGACGGATTTCGGCTTCACCTATGCCTTCGAGGTGGACGAAAACGAACGATACAATCGCGAGTATCACATGTGGATGCTGCATTACGCCTTCGCACTGGGATACGATTTCTGGGGCTACGCCGAATTATGCGTTTCAATTACCGGAATTGCCGACCCGGATACGGGCGGAAAACACATGCAGAGCCTTACCGGCAACCCGATGTATACCGGGCGCAACATGCACGTTTTAAGCATCGGACCGCGCGGACAGTACAAGTGGGCGGCATTTTTCTTCGAGGCTTCATTCCCGCTGGAAAAGGATTTCCGGGAAGTGCTCGACCCCTACTACCATTTTACCTTTCAGGTGGAATTTCCTTAACGCAACACGAGAACGGCATGAACAGGATTGCAGCCCCGGGCAATTGCCCTGTCGATTAACGACTCAATCCGGAAAGCAACGCCGGACATGGCGGATGCAAGCCCTGCGGGGCTGAGTGGTGTTATCTGCCGCCCATCATGTCCTGCGTGCAGCGCACGCGGTAGGTTACGTCTTTGTCGGAAGTGTAAATTGATCCGTACTGGAAATCAACCAGCCATGCGTATTCGCCGTTATCCGGGTCGATCTGCGAAGTCCAGTAACCGGAACACTCTCCTTCCAGTTCCGCCGCGAAATAACATCCTCCCGAACCTGAACCGCCGTAATAATCGCAACCATCCGAGCAGGATTGATCGACACAGTCCCAGTCAACACAAATTCCGTCGTCAAGATTGCAGCTTCCTCCAACAGCGGTTGCCGGACAACCTGTAATGAGCGAACGTAATTCACTGATACCCGGCAGATGCCAGTCCGCACCGCCGAGTTCCAGATTTTCACAGTAAGCCAGAGCGTCTTCCAGCGATAAGCCGTAAGCGTCTTCGGGTGCTGATTTCTGCCATATCAAGCCTGTAGCAGGATCGGTCCAGGTGCCGTCGGGCGTGTCGTCGCCGTCGGGCGTGTCGTCACCGTCGGGCGTATCGTCGCCGTCGGGCGTATCGTCGCCGTCGGGCGTATCGTCGCC
>JAKQSH010000509.1 GCA_029570245.1 Deltaproteobacteria bacterium
CGTATCAGATACGAAGCCTTTTTTGTTAATTTTTCGCAAACTGGTGTTATCATATATCCAAGGCAAAATGATTCAGGCTGTGTTCATATTTTTTTAGGTATGAATTTCGCTATGAATCCGGTTTGTATTCAGATAAAGGGCGTTTCTGGAATAATCTGTTTAATGCATCAAGGCGTCAGCTGAAGGCTTTCTATTGTCGGCGGGGATTTACTGAGGGTTGGGAACGGGCTGTGCCGGCTGCGCAATAACCTGAGGAAATCAATGTCCGGCGTAAAAAGAAACGGCAACGGCAGAAACGAAGCTTTCCTGATCGCCTTTCTGTATGCGATTATAGGCTTTATGTGGATAACCCTGTCAGATCACCTTGTAGCCGGCCTTTCGAAAGATATCGAAACACTTGAAATTCTGCAGAACTTGAAGGGATGGTTTTTTATTCTTTTTACCGCCACTCTGCTTTTCTGGGCCATAAGGAACAGATTGAATGCAGCCAACGCCATTTCGAACGAACTTACGGAAAGCGAGCGCAAGTTCTCCAGCCTGGTTCAGAATCTTCAGGGCATGGTTTACCGCTGCAACAACGATCGCGATTACACCATGCAGTTCATCAGCGCCGGGGGGCTGGAGTTGACCGGTTACAGACCGGAGGAACTCATCAACAACCGCAACATCAGTTTCGGCGATCTTATTCATGGCGACGATGCTCATTACGTGTGGACAACAATTCAGGAACAGGTTAAGCGTCACGAACCCTACCAGCTGAATTACCGCATAAAAACCGCCGACGGCAACGAAAAATGGGTTTCGGAGCGTGGCGGTGGAATATTCTCGGACACGGGCGAACTGCTGGGACTGGAAGGCGTTATTCTGGATATTTCCGAGACGGTCAACGCTGAGGAGGCTCTGAGAAAAAGCGAATCCCAGTACCGCCTGCTGGTCGAAAATCAGACCGATCTGATCGTGAAAGTTGATGTTTCCGGGAGGTTTCTGTATGTCAGCCGTTCTTACTGCCAGACCTTCGGCTTGAAAGAACATGAACTCATCGGAAAAACTTTCATGCCGCTGGTGCATCCCGACGATAAGGAAATCACCGCGCGTGAAATGGAAAAATTGTTTGTTCCACCGCACCGTTGTTATGTCGAGCAGCGCGCCATGACGGCTTCGGGCTGGCGCTGGCTGGCCTGGGCCGACAGTGCCATACTTGATGAAAAGGGAGAAGTGACGGAGATAATAGGCGTCGGGCGCGATATAACCGACCGGAAAAAGGCCGAGGAATCACTGCGTGAGAGGGAAGAGCATCTGCGGGCGCTGGTTGAAGCCATGCCCGACATCGCACTGGTGCTTGATCGCGAGGGACGCTATCTCGACATTATTTCGCGTCACGACAATCTGTTGTACAAAAGTCGCGACAGTCTGCTTGGCCGTCGCCTGCATGAAGTGTTTCCTGAATATGAAGCCGACGTTTATATGGGCGTAATAATTAAAACGCTCGAAACGGACAGTTCGCAGGAAATAGAATACGAACTTGATACTCTGGGCGGCCACATGTGGTTCGAGGCGCGCACTTCGGTGCTGCATGCTCCGAATCCGCGCGACAACCGCATAATATGGATGGCGCGCGACGTTACCGCCCGCAAGAAGGCCGAAGAAGAAAAACTGAAGGTCGAAGCTCAGCTCAGGCAGCAGCAGAAGCTTGAATCAATAGGCACTCTGGCCGGTGGAATAGCGCACGAAATCAACAATCCCATCAACATCATAATGAATTACGGCGAACT
>JAKQSH010000071.1 GCA_029570245.1 Deltaproteobacteria bacterium
GAGTAATATTTTCGGCGACGGGTTGTACGTTAAAATCAGTGCATGCTTCCGTGTCGCAATCGGAAAGCGCCAGCAGAGCGAACAACGGCGAATCGTGGACTTCCCAGGAGAGATGAACATTTACAGTGCCATTGCATTCTGAATCGAACCAGTACAATTGTTCCGGTCCGAACAATCCGGCGTCTTCCGGCAGGCAGGAGTAATCAGACCATTCATTCGACGCGCCGATATTGCTGCTCTGTATTTTGTCTCCACAGGCTATTTCCTGAGAAGCTTTTTCACAGGCTGGTGTATCGTCACCGTCTGGCGTATCGTCGCCATCTGGAGTGTCGTCGCCGTCGGGCGAGTCGTCGCCGTCGGGCGTATCGTCGCCGTCTGGAGTGTTGTCGCCGTCGGGTGTGTCGTCACCGTCGGGCGAGTCGTCGCCGTCGGGTGTGTCGTCGCCGTCGGGCGAGTCGTCACCGTCGGGCGAGTCGTCGCCGTCGGGTGTATCGTCGCCGTCTGGCGAGTCGTCGCCGTCGGGTGTATCGTCACCGTCGGGTGTATCGTCGCCGTCGGGCGAGTCGTCGCCGTCGGGTGTATCGTCACCGTCGGGCGTGTCATCGCCATCTGCCACTGTGTCGCCGTCACCCTCATCATCTGAAGCGCTTCCGCCTGAACAGGCTGCCAGCAGCAACATGGAAAAGAACATCATCAGCACGAACATACTTGGATTTCCTGCCTTCATTCTCATGTCAGCCCCACGCATTAAGGTTGTACGTTTTCCGCGATCGTCCCATTGACTTGAAGAATAAATCCTGTTTTGTTTTTTTTGATCGCTTACCCTCACTTGTGATGAAATTATATATCAGGAAAAACGACTGTTTTCAAAAAAAACGAATTTCTGCAACGTAGTCCGCAGAAATTTCCTCTATTTTTCAAGACAGGAAACCTGTCCGCTTAAAAACTCTGCCTGACAGTATCTTTGCTTGAAGCGGCAGGATTTGTGGAGTATCATAAAAAATTGAGGTGAAACTGACTTTTAACAGCGGCGGGAGGAAACCATGTTGTGTTCAAATCGGGCGCGACTTGCTGTGATGATTTCTGTGATGGTGCTCATTGTCCTGCATTCGCTTGACGCTTCTGCATTGTCCTGCGAATACGACAGCGACTGTGATGACGGTCTGGGCTGTACGTTCGATCTCTGCAACGGAAGCGTCTGCGAATGGATTCCAGACAGCGGGGCCTGTCAGGACGCATTTTTCTGCAACGGTTATGAAGTCTGTGACCCGGAGAACCCGGAGGCCAATGCCAACGGCTGTGTCGAAGGTTCGCCGGTGCAGTGCGGAGCCGGCCTGCCGGATTGCGTAGTCAGTGTCTGTTCGGAAGAAACCAGCGGATGCATCGACACTCCTGACGACTCGCTATGCGACGACGGCTTCGCATGCAACGGCAGTGAAACCTGTGATTTGTCTGCAGGCTGCCTGGAGGGAACGCCCGTCTGCGCGGATGAATGGTTATGCACAACGGATGAATGCACCGAACTTGGTTCCGGCGCATACGAATGCAATTTTATTCCAGATCACACCATCTGCGCCGATGCCTATTTCTGCAACGGCGCTGAATTGTGCGCCCCTTCCGATCCGAATCACAACGCGCTGGGATGCCTTGTTGACGTGCCTGATCCGAATTGTAGCGACAGCTTCGCCTGCACTGTCGATTATTGCAGCGAAGCACAGAAAAAATGCATGAACGTCGCCGATAACGGCTACTGCAACGACAACGAATTCTGTAACGGTCAGGAAACCTGCAACCCGACCGCTTCTGGGCATCTTGCCGACGGCTGTCTTATCGGGACCGCGCCGGACTGCAACGACAACGTCGGCTGCACCGACGACAGTTGCGACGAAGTTCACGACGTATGCGTCAACGAGGCGCGGGATTCCAACTGCGACGATTTCAACCCCTGCACCGGGCCCGATACCTGCAACGAAGTCAACGACTGTTTCAACCCCTATGTAAATGAAGGGACGGTCTGTACCATGCCTGGCGGAGGAAACGGTGTATGCCGCAGCGGCGTGTGTACCACCGGGTGTTATGAAGACAGCGATTGCAATGACGGTCTGGCCTGCACTATTGACACCTGCAATACGGAAACGGAAACATGTGTGTTCACGGCTGACAATACATACTGCAACAACGGCCAATGGTGCGACGGAAGCGAAATATGCGCTCCCGGTAATCCTGGGTCCGACGCAGAAGGTTGTCTGTCCGGCGATGCGCCGGACTGTACGGATGCTCACACCTGCACAGTGGACGGGTGCGACGAAACGAACGATGTCTGTACACACACTCCCGACGACGGCCTGTGCAGCAACGGCACATGGTGCGACGGTGCTGAAATATGCAGCGCGACATCCGGCTGTATCGTCGGCAGCGCCCCCTGCGACGACGGCGTTTCGTGCACGGAAGACGTTTGCACCGAAGCCTCGCATTCCTGCGTCAACACGCCCGCCGACGCATTGTGCGATGACGGTCTGTGGTGCAACGGCGACGAAACCTGCGACGCCGTAAACGACTGTCAGGCCGGAGTTGCGCAGAACTGCGACGACGGAACCGCCTGCACCGACGATTCCTGTGACGAGATCAACGATGCGTGTGTGAACACGGTTAACAACTCCAACTGCGAGGATTACAACGATTGCACCACGCAATACTGCGATGCCGCGCTTGATTGCCAGTATACCAACGTAACCAACGGCGATACCTGTCAGTTGAATCCTTTCATTCAGGGCGTCTGCTTCGATGGCCTGTGCCAGGAATCCTGCACATTCGACGAAGACTGCCCGGCGCCGGCATGTGTAACGGCCCAGTGTTCAGGTGGGTTGTGTCATTTTACGCTCGACAACGCCTATTGCAACGACTCCAATATCTGCAACGGCGTCGAAAGCTGCAACCCGAATCACCCGGATGCCGGGAGCGACGGATGTGTCGTTACGACAGCTCCGCTTAATTGCAACGACAGTATCGGTTGCACTGCGGACACCTGTCATCCGACCCTGGGTTGCAGACACGTTGCGGATGATGGCTGGTGTTCAGATGACAATCCCTGCAACGGCGAAGAAATCTGCAACGCGACGAGCGGCTGTCAGGATGCTGCGGACCCCGCCTGTGACGACGGCATAGCCTGCACGGTTGACAGCTGTGATGAAGTCGAAGGCTGTCTGCATGTGCCGCAGAATTCACTCTGCCAGAACGGTCAGTTCTGTGACGGCTCGGAAATATGCGACGCAGTGTTGGGTTGTCAGGACGGCCCGGACCCGTCGTGCGCCGATGCCTTCTCGTGTACCGCCGACAGTTGCGATGAAACGAACGATGTCTGCCGTCATACCCCCGTCAAGTCGAACTGCGACAACAACGAATACTGCGACGGCGAAGAGGTCTGTAATCCGTACGACGAAAACGCCCAGGCCGACGGTTGCGTGCCAGGCAGCGCTCCGAATTGCGACGATGGTTTCGACTGCACCGCCGACAGCTGCGACGAGCAGAACAACAGCTGTTATCACGCTCCACTGGACGTGCTGTGCAACGATGAATATTTCTGCAACGGCGATGAATATTGCGATCCCGGCGATCCACTTTCTGGCGAAGACGGCTGTGTAGCCGGAATTTCCGTCGATTGCGACGATGATATCGGCTGTACGATTGACGAATGCGACGAAGCAACGGATAGTTGCGAACACAGCGAAGATCACGCCGGATGCGACGACGGTAAATGGTGCAACGGTACCGAATACTGCAGCGCCGGGTTCGGTTGTTACAGCCTTAATGCTCCAAGTTGTGCAGACGCCTTCAATTGCACGCTCGATTCGTGCGATGAGGTCAACGATGTCTGCGCGTATCAGCCGCGCGACTGGCTCTGTGCCGACACCTCGGTTTGCAACGGCGACGAAACCTGCGCAGTCGGTTCCGGTTGTGTGGCCGGATCACCTATGGTCTGCGCCGACGAATGGTCGTGCACATACGACTATTGCGACGACCTGCAGGGCGGCTGTGTATATGAAAAACGGCATACGAACTGCATCGACTCTTACGCCTGCAACGGAGAGGAAAGCTGCAATCCTGAAGCGGTGAACCATGATGAATACGGCTGCGTGCCTGGCGAGCCGGTGGAATGTGAAGACGGCATAAGCTGTACAACAGGCGTATGCAACGAACTTCCTCCCAACGGTTATTATTGTACGCAGGAGCCTTACGATTCGCTATGCGACGACGGCAACGACTGCAACGGAATAGAAACCTGCGACGAGAGCAGCGACTGTCAGGACGGTGTTCCCAGAAACTGCAACGACTTCGTCGATTGTACCGACGATTCCTGCAACACGCTCAACGGACAGTGCGTCAATACGCCGAACGATGCGAACTGCGCCAACAGCAATCCCTGTCAGCCGCTTGTTGCATGCGATGTGGAAGGCGGCTGCATCTACGGCATTCTTGCAGACGATACTCCGTGTGACATCAACCCGGCGCTGGCCGAGCGCTGTCTCGGCGGCTTCTGCGTCCCTGCCGACGTTCAGTGCCAGAATGACGACGAATGTGACGACGACATTGCCTGCACCACCGACACATGTACCGGAGGAAAATGCACTTACACGGCGGACAACTCCGTCTGCCAGAACGGCCAGTTCTGCGACGGCGTCGAAGTCTGCATCATTGGGGTCGGCTGCCAGAGCGGCCCGAAGGTGGATTGCAGGGAACAGCCTGTAGACATAGCCTGTACAAACGACGAATGCCACGAGGAGAGCGACAGCTGTTCGCACACCCCCATCAACAACTGGTGCGACAACGGCAACTATTGCGACGGCGTTGAAACCTGCAACGCGCTTCAGGGATGCATGGCCGGGACTCCTGTTGAGTGCCCGTCAGACGGCATCGGCTGTACGTCGGATGTGTGCAACGAAAATACTCATTCATGCGGGCATGTGCCCAACGACTCCGTCTGTCAGAACGGCCTGTATTGCGACGGTGCGGAGGTCTGTGATCTGGCCGAAGACTGCCGCCCCGGCATCGCGCCGATTGTTGACGACGGAATTCCATGCACCATCGACAGCTGTGGTGAAGGGGCAAACTTGAGCGACAATATCGGACAGGTGCTTCATACCCCCGACAATTCCGTCTGTCTCAACGGCTATTATTGCGACGGAGCCGAAAGCTGTTTTGTGGATATCGGATGTGTCAACGGAACTCCGCCGACTCTGTCGGACGGTGTTGCATGCACCAGCGATTCATGCAGCGAAGGACTCGACGATAGCGACAACGTCGGAACGGTTCTGCACGAACCGGACCACGCATATTGTCAGAACGGCTATTATTGCGATGGTGCGGAAATATGTGACACGGCGCTGGGTTGTCAGAATGGCGAAGCTCCTCCTGTTGACGATCAGGTCGGCTGCACTGTTGACGCATGCCTGGAAGGCGCGAATACTGACGACAATGTCGGAAACATAACGCATACGCCGTCGGACGCGCTCTGTCAGGACGGTCTATACTGCAACGGTGCGGAAACCTGCGATGCAATGGAAGATTGTCAGCCCGGCTCGCCGCGCGATTACGATGACGGAATTCCATGCACTGATGACAGTTGCAGCGAAGGCGAAAATCTCAGCGACAATATCGGAAGCATATTGAACATCCCCAGCCCGGTTTTCTGTCTGGACAGCGATCTGTGCAACGGTTCCGAAAGTTGTGTGCCTGACAGTGAGGAGGCCGATGGCAACGGATGCATTCCGGGCCAGAATGTCATATGCAACGATGAAATCGCCTGTACCGGCGATTCCTGCAACCCGCATACGGGAGAGTGTGAATTCATCCCTGACGACACTTTGTGCGGCGACGATGTGGTCTGCACCTTCGATATCTGCGATGTACAGGAAGGCTGCCGCAATCCGCCGCTGGATGACGGCGAACTCTGCGATGTCGATCCTGAACTCTTCGAAGTCTGTTTCGAAGGCGTCTGCGTAAAAGGCTGCCAGCAGGATGAAGACTGCGTTGACGCATTCGACTGCACCGCAGAAGAATGCGACATGGAAACTCTTCTGTGCAGAATCATCACGGACGACGATCTGTGCGCCGACGAGTTTTTCTGCAACGGCGATGAAATCTGCAACCCGGAACAGGGCTGTATCGCCGGAACCGCTGTAAGCTGCGTTGATGAATACGTCTGTACTTCTAACGAACATTGCGATGAAGAAAACGATCAGTGTCTGGCCGATCTTGATCCGGCGGCCTGCGACGACGAAAACCCCTGCACCGACGACGACTGTGCCATTGAAAGCGGCTGCGTTTACTCCAATGTCGAAGACGGCACTTCATGCGGCGACGGTCTGGAATGTCTGGACGGCGAGTGTGTCGAAATAATCACCGACGGAGACGTGGATTCGGACGAAGAAACCGAGCCGGAAGTCGAAGAAGACGGCGATATTGAAGATGATGCGGAAATCGAAGCCGACGCTGAGGCCGAACCCGATGGAGATATTGAAGATGATGCAGACAGCTCCGAATCGGACGAAGATGCGGAGGGCGATATTGAGATGCTTGAAAGCGAAGCGGAATCGGATTCAGACTCGGCACCTGACGGAGACGCGGATACGGTTACGGATGGAGATGTCGAAGGGGATGACGATGGAGACGGCGAAACTGAAGACGAAAGCGCGACAGATGGCGACATGGCGACAGACGGCGGTTCTTCCGCCGGCTGCGGAGGCTGTTCTTCAGGTGACGCCGGTTCCTGGCCGCTGGGGTTGATGATCTTCGTACTGCTGACGCTGTGGCGCAGAAGAGCGCCTGTCTGAGAATCTCAATTGCAAAAAAAGCCCCGCGCCGATGCGGGGCTTTTTTAACGACTCAGGTATTTACTCGAAGAGACATACGCCCGGCAGCCAGGGCCGCTTACGACAGATCATACCGTCCGAGCAATCGGCGTTGTCGTCGCAGCCCTGACAATAGAATCCGTTGTCCACATAGGCGCTGGCCCAGCCGCACATGGTGCCGGGACGGCAGTTGCCGCTGTCCGTTATGCAGTGCGGTCCGTAGCAGAAATGGTAAATGCTGTCGCAATAAGGGCCATCGGCGTGTCCGGCGCAGTCGGAAGATGCCGAACACTGTCCGTCAATCGGCATGCATTCCTCATACTGGGTATTGCAGAACATGTTGGCATCCGGCGGGCAGTCTGAATCGCCGTCGCATGGAAACACATGCTCCTTGCAGTCGCCGTTGCTGCAATAGTGATTTGCCGGACAGTCGGAATTGCTCTGGCATGGTTCGACATTGACGCATTCGCCGTTAATGCAGGCTTCATCTTCTCCGCAGTCTTCTTTTATCTGCCATTCCGAATAGACCTGCTGCCCCGAACACGCATCAGACGAGCCGCTGCAACGCTGTTGAAGATAGCGTACTCCGACATTGCTGCCGGTTCCACTGCCCCACGGACAGCCGTTCTCGATGCCGAGATTGTCGTTGCATACAAAGCTGACTGGTTTGTAATGACAGCCGTCACAGCATGCGCCTGAGCTGCATGTGCAGGTGCAGAGCTGATCGTTGATGCATCCCGACGACTGCGGTGAGCATATCTGGTATGGCTGGCAGGCGACTGTGACCTCAAAGGCTCCTGTGGCGTTCTGACCGTCGCACTGTGCGCTGTAACCGCTGCAGGTGCGGTTAAGCACTCTGCGTCCGAAGTCGTCGCCGCAGCTGCTTACTCCTTCGCAGCCATAAGAGTACCCGACGCCGGTCTGACAAACAGTTCCGGCCAGCTTGAACGAGTGCGTGGAGACGTCACAGCATGGACCTTCGGTGCAGGCCCAGGAGCATGACGCATCATTGACGCAGATTCCGGTGTTGTCCTCGTCACAGGTCTGTGTTGAATAACAGGCCTGCACCACTTCGGGATTCGACAGCGAAGATATGGTGCCGGTGCAGGCGTTGGAGTAGCCGGAGCAGTAACGCACGCTGGTCTGTTTTTTGTATAAAGAGCCGCACATGTCGGAAGGATCGGTCGGATCGACCGGATCGCAGTAATACTGTTCTTCATAAGACACATCGCAGATACTGTTGCTGGAGTTGTAATGACAACCGTCCGAGCAGCATGGGCCGACAGAACACTGACATTGGCAACTGTCATCCGAAACACAGTCTGAGCCGTTCTGCGGCGACCACGCACAGCGCTGTGACGGTTCGCAGTTCTGCTTTACTACGGGGCTGAAGGTGTATACGTTGCCGCTGCACGACGAGGAATATCCGTCACAGAAACGCTGCTGCGCCCGTTCGGTTATGGCGCTGCCGCAGGCCGAACCGAAGTCGCAGCCTTCCAGGCCCGGCAGGTCTTCGCATTTACGGCTGGACGGGTAAAAATGACAGCCGTCGCAGCAGGGGCCGTCGGCTGCCGTACAGACACATTCCAGCTCAAGCTCGGAGTCTCCGTCAGGCGGATTCACGCATTTGCCGTCCAGGCAGATTTGATTCTCGTAGCAGACCCGCTGGTCGGTCCATACGTTGTTGTCGCAGACTTCAACTTCCATTTCATTTTTGCAGCGCGTCGCACCATGTTCACAGACGAATTCAACGTCGTCTTCAGGTTCGGAATCCGGTTCTTCCAGATTGTCGGAATCACTATCGAAAAAATAATCTTCGTCGGAATCGGGGATGTTCGTACATTCGCCTTCAAGGCAGGGTTCGAAAGACTGACAGGTTTTGAAGAACACCCATTGCTGGTCCTGGCATTTCTGCACTTGAAGATTATTGTCCGGGTCGCAGCGTTTCTCGTCTTCCACGCATGAGGGGCCGTCAGTCTCTTTTTCGGAGTCGCTCTCAACAGCGGTGTCGCTGTCTTTGTAGCTGTCAGGCGTTGTTTTGTCGCCGTCGCTTTCTCCGGGTAGACAGATGTTCTTATCCTCGTCGCAGAATCCCGTGCTGCAGTCATCGTCGTTTTCGCAGTATTCGTGACAGCGTGTGTCGAAACAGCGGTAGTTCTGCGGGCAGTCGTTGTCTGAAGTGCACTCTACTCCGTTCTGTTCGCCGTCTTCCAATTCGGACGACGAGCAGGCAACCGATGCGAGCACAAACAGAAGCATCATAAAAACGTAAGATTTGCGCATGCTCAAGGCCCACCTCCCATGCGAGACAACTTAAAAATGTAAGAATTCAACTAAACCGCTTGATTTGATGTTAAATCTCTACCGCAATGGATGTCAATCAAAGCTGCGCACTGATTTCGCAGCGGGCTTGAATATTATGTGTTGATGCTTATATTACACTGGCTGGTAAAGCCCGGAAACCGTGTGGTTTTTTGTGGCAAATGGCGGCGATTTTTGTTTCGTGTCGTCCGGCTTGATGATAAACTTATTTCTCATACTGAGATGGATACAGGTAAGTATTTGTGAATATTAAGAATTTGTCAATACTGGGCAGCACCGGATCAATAGGTGCTCAAACTCTCGATATCGTCAGGCGTTTTCCAGAGCGCTTCAGGGTGACGGCTCTGTCCGCCGGATCGAACGCAGATTTGATGGCGCGCCAGGTGCGCGAATTCAATCCGCTTTTCGTTTCAATGTCCGATCTTGCCGCAGCCGAAAAGCTTGAGAAACTTCTGCCTGATTTTGAAGGTTCGATTTCCGCCGGGCCCGGAGGCGCAATTGAGGCCGCTGTGCATCCGCAGGCCGACTTTGTTGTTTCGGCCATAGTTGGAGCCGCAGGAATAGAGCCGACTTATGCCGCCATAAAAGCCGGAAAAACAGTAGCGCTGGCCAACAAGGAGACAATGGTGGCTGCGGGCCGCATAATTTCGGATGCGGTAAAGGAGACGTCCGCGCCGCTTCTGCCGGTTGATTCCGAACATTCGGCAATTTTTCAGTGTCTTCAGGGTAGTGCCGGAAATCTTATTCATAAAATTTACCTTACGTCTTCAGGTGGTCCTTTCCGCACCTGGGACGCGGCGCGTATCAGCAAGGCCACACTGGCCGACGCGCTGGCGCATCCGGTCTGGAATATGGGGCGCAAGGTTACGATAGATTCGTCAACCATGATGAACAAAGGGCTGGAAGTGATCGAAGCCCGCTGGCTTTTCGATATTGCGCCGTCTGAAATTCAGATCGTTGTGCATCCCGGCAGTCTGGTGCACAGCATGGTGCAGTTTGCCGACGGTTCCATAATAGCGCAGGCCGGAGCGCCGGATATGCGCAGTCCCATAGCCTATGCCATGTCGTGGCCCGAACGTCTGCCGCTGGACTTCAACGCCTTCAATCCGCTCGATAAAGGTCGCTGGGAATTTTTCCCGCCTGATGCGGAACGTTTCCCCTGCTGGCGTCTGGCCTACGATGCGCTTGATATGGGGGATTATTACCCTGCGGTGCTGAATGCCGCCAATGAAGTTGCCGTTCAGGCTTTTCTGGACGGAGACATCTCTTATACGCAGATTGCGGCGCTTAACTCTGCCGTTTTATCTCTGGCTTTCCGTGATGGCGTAGCGCAGAATGCAAACGACATTCCGGCGGTACTGCAGATCGACGCCTGGGCGCGCTCCGCAGCTGATGACATGATTAAAACAAATTCGATCCCCTAGGAGTTGAGCGATGGTTTCATTATTCTGGGCATTTCTTTTACTGGGCGTTCTGATTCTGGTTCACGAGTTCGGACACTACATAACCGCGAAGCTCACCGGCGTCAAGGTTCTGCGCTTTTCAATCGGCTTCGGACCTAAAATAATCGGCTTCAAGGCCGGAGAAACCGAGTATCAGATTTCTGCTTTTCCTCTGGGCGGATATGTAAAGCTTCTGGCTCAGGAGCCCAGCGAAGAAATACCCGAAGGTGAAGAAAAGCGCGCTTTTATCAATGCTCCGCTGTGGGTGCGTTTTCTTGTCGTGTTTGCCGGCCCGGCCTTTTCGATCCTCTTCCCTATCTTTATATATTTTCCACTTTACCTTTCGGTCGGCGAACTCTACGGAACGCGCATCGGTCAGGTGTTTGAAGATACTCCGGCTCACAGGGCGGGCATAGTTCCCGGCGATATCGTGCGTTCTTACGACGGCAGAGAGACTATGTACTGGGACGACATGGCGGTTCTTATACAGAAGTCATGGGGCCGCGATGTAGACGTTGAAATCGAGCGTGACGGCGAACTGAAAAAATTCACAATCACTCCTGAACGCTTCGAATATAAAGATAAGCTCGGTGACAGCGTCGTTATCGGACAGATCGGCATTGCCGCCGACGCTGTGCCTGCGGCAGTCGGTCCGGTCGGGGAAAATTCTCCTGCATACCGTGCAGGAGTTCGTACAGGCGACCGTGTGCTTAAAGCCGATGGACGTGAAGTGAAATTTTACTATGAACTGGATCGCATAATCAAAAATGCGGCTTTATCCGGTAAAGTGCTTGAACTTCAGTTGCAGCGCCGCGCCGAAGGCGAAGATTTCGAGCAGGCCGGTTCGATAGGCGAAAACAGCGAGGCCGCACAGCCGTTCATGGCGCTGTTGGAGCCTGAGCAGCGCGAAGACGGTTCTTACTCTTACGGGCTGGTTTCGGCGGACGTAATAGTCGGCAGGGTCGATGAAGGTTCTCCGGCGGCGCTGGTCGGCATAATGCCGGGTGATGTCGTTAAAAGCATAGACGGAAAAACGGTGTCCTCGTGGACTGTGATAGAAAAAGAATTGCGCTCTAAACTTGACGCACCGATAGAGCTTGAAATTATGCGCGGCTCAGAAAAACTGGTGTTCACTTTCTCCCAGAAAAAAGAAGAAGTGAAAGCTGAATACAATCAGATGGTCACGCGCTATCGTTTCGGAGCATGGTCGGCGCTGCCGTATTCCGAATGGGTCAGAGGCGAACTTGTGAAGGTGAATGGCCGTCTGGGATTCGCGGTTGTGCGTTCGGTAAAGACTCTGATCGAAATCACCTATCAGGAACTGGTGGTGCTGGGCAAACTGTTCAGCGGCCAGCTGTCATTCAAAATGGTGGGCGGCCCGCTGCTTATTTTCGATGTGGCGGGCACGGCAGCCAGAAGCGGCATCGAAGAATATCTGTGGATGATGGCGCTCATTTCAATAAACCTGGGTCTTATAAACCTGCTGCCTATACCGATTCTGGACGGCGGACATCTCATGTTCTTCAGCATCGAAGCCGTGCTGCGCAAGCCGGTAAACCGCAAACTCAAAGAGCGCGCCACTATGGCCGGCTTCTTCCTCATAATGCTTATGATGGTGCTGGTGCTGAAAAACGACATCGAACGTTACTGGGAAAATATTGTGGCCTGGTTCTCGTGACAAGGGAGAAAACATGACTCCAGAAAACATGCTCTGCATCGAAGCCTGTACCGACCGACTGACGCTGGCCTTGTATTCCAAAGGAGAGCTCAAAGCGTTCGACGAGCCGGAGTCCGGCGGAAAACATCATTGCGAAACGCTGTTGCCTTCAATCGACGAACTTGTTAAAGGTGAGGGGCTTGCACCCGGCGATATCGACGCTGTAGCGGTCACTCGCGGGCCGGGCAGTTTCACTTCAGTCCGCATTGCGCTTGCAAGCGCACTTGGTCTGGTGCGTCCGCGCAACCTGCCGCTTTTTCCGGTTTCGACTCTGGAAACACTGGCGGCAAACGTGCGTGACGAAGAACGTCTGGTTCTGACGCTGCTGGACGCCCGCAAGGGTGAAGTTTACGGTGCCATGTATCGCATAATAGACGGAGCGCCGCAGGCTGTGCTGCCGGAACGGGTTTCACCGATATCGCAGGTTCTGGAAGAAGCCGCTTCGAAGGTATGCTGCGAGTACATCACCGTCATAGGTGACGGCACTGCTGCTTATTTTGAAGAAATACGCAGACATACGCGTTTCGTAATCCCTGACAGCAACGAAATTCACAAACCCGACGCCGCCGCATTGGGGCGCGTGGCGCTGAAACGTCTGGCAAGGGGGCTTTCGTTTGATGAGCCCGTACCAAATTATCTGCGTCAGCCGGAAGCCGTAGTCAATTTAGGCAGAACTCCCGAAGGAATGTAAAGCGCCCGGCTTCAGTCGGATCGGCTGTATCTGTAATATCCGGCATTGTAGCGCAATGCTACATCCACCGCTCCGGCCGCCCCTGTCAGAAAATCTCTGAATATCACTTTTGATGCGCCTTCTCCGCGCTGGTCGTACAGTGTCGGGAATTCGACGACGCGCATCCCGTTGGAAAGCCAGATGGCCATCATTTCGAGCAGGTGTACCGGCCCGTTGTAACGTATCGGAAAATGCAGCAGCAGTTCGGCAGCCCGGCGTGAATAAAAACGGTAACTGTTGCTGTAGTCCAGAATTCCCGCTCTCATAGCCGCCCTCAGAAACGTGTTGTAACTGCGGCTGGCTAAGCGGCGAATTAATGGGCGTCCCGCAACTTCCGCGCCGGCAACGTATTTGGAGGCGATTGCCACATCCGCCACGCTGCGCTGCAGAGCGGCAATGCCTGCCGGTAATTCTTCGGGGCGCTGTGAACCATCGGCGTCCAGATCGACGAAGACGGAATGCTGTGTATTGTGGAGCAGCCACTCCAGTCCGCGCCTCGAAGCCTGCCCGCGCATGCAGCCGACGCCGCTGCGTTCGCCTTCCAGCAGATGAATCCGCCTGTCGGTCACAGCGGCTTTCTTTACGATTTCTCTGGTTCCGTCGCGGCTGCCGTCGTCTACAATGCAGATATCATATTCAAAAGGAGTCAGCGCCGCAGCCGTACGCTCAAGCACGGAGCCTATAGACGCGGCTTCGTTCAGTGTCGGTATGCAGATTGCGATTCCAGAAGAATCATCAGACATTTCGAACTCGGCTCCTGCTTTTTTTAGTTTTACGTCACCGGCTGACCGACTCCGATACGAACGACCTTCACGCCCGGACGATCTTCTATGTAGCGCCATGGATCAAGCACCACCGAGCCGGGTGCATAAGGAAAGACGCGGAATTCCGGGTGCCTGGTTCCGATGAAATAGCAGTACGCCTTGTCGGTCGGGGCCGCTCCGGCGGAGTCGAAATGCGGATCGTAGCGCACGACACTGTATCCGCGCTCTTCCAGAATATTTCCCAGCAACAGTGCAGGGCTTCCGGTGTCGATTGAGCATGAGGGCTTGAACGCCTTGCCCAGTACGCATATCGGGCGGCCTTCGGCGTGCTCTTCAACCAGATCGGCCAGCCAGTCGGTCTGACGTTCGCGCTGCAGCATGATGTTGCTGAACCAGTCGAAGGACATGCCAAGCTTGCGCGCAAGAAAACTGAGGGCGATGTTGTCGCGCGGATGACAGCCGCCGCCGTCGCCCATGCCGCCGCTCATGTAGCTTGGCGAAATTATGCGGTCGCGCCCCAGAAACAGAGCGGAAATGACGTTGTCAACATCAGTCCCCGGCATACGGTGGCATATTTCCATTGCGGTGTTGGCGAATGCGATTTTGGTCGAAATAAAGGTGTTGTAGAGCACCTTGATGAGTTCAGCGTTTTCGATGCTGGTTTTGTAGAATGTCTCGCCGTGAATGGTGCGGTAAAAAGCTTCGGCTGCCGCTGCGGCTTCGGGGTCGTCAACGCCGAAAAGTACGAATTCTGGATGCAGAAAATCTGGAATTACGGTACCCATTGCAATGAAAAACGGGTTGTAACAAAGCCGGGTGTGCGGCCCAAGCAGTGGACGGATTTCACGGCGGATGGTTCCGGGCAGAACTGTAGATACCACAATCACATTGCGATATTCGCCCAGCTTCTCTATTTCTTCGGCCAGATCGCGCATTCCTGCCGCCAGAAATGAATAATCGAAATCGCGGCGTTCCTCAGGCAGACGGGTTACACCTTCGAAAAGCGGGGCATGCGGGGTCTGAATGGTTACGAATATCAGTTCTGCAAAGCGTACCACTTCGGACATCGGGCGCAGTTGAATGCGGCTGTTGTACAGCAGTTCCTGCGCGCCTTTCTCCATGTAACGCATATGACGGGTGCGCAGCGTTTCCTCAACATCAGGCGCGGGGTCCCAGCCCATGACCTCGTGTCCTTTTTCTTCTATTGCCAGAGCGGTCGGAAGTCCAAGTTTTCCCAGTCCGATAAAACCGATTCGCATCACAGGATCCTTTCACGCCGAAATACGTTAAGCGACGGGCCGGAGATTTGCTGAATAATGTGATTACTGCGTCTTTTATGAATGGAACGCCAAATCATTATATGAAAAATTTCCTTATTCAGTCAACAGACAGAGCCGAAAAGATCAGGAAGAATGTCCAAAACAGTCCGAGCAGAGCACCTATGGCACTACCTTTACGCCCTTTTCTCACAGCTTTCAATGCTTCATGTCCATAAGCTGCACCCAACATCAACACCCACAGAAGACCGGATACGCTGTTGATTTTTTTTGTCGTTTTCAATGCAGATGCGGCATCCGGCCTGAAAGGCTGATCCGGCGCCTGACCGGGTGGCGAACGCTCGGCGATTCTGTCATTCTTCTCCCATATGCTTTTCCAGACATCGCTTTTATATCCGAGCGCTTGCAGCCTGCGGATGTAGTCTGCAGCCAGCGCGGAACCTCCGGCTTCATTGTCAGCCTCCGGGCAGAGCTGAAGCCCGTCTATGACCGTGCAGTTTTCCGGCGCGCTTCCATCGGCAGTGTATTTTGCGTTGAGTTTCGCCGTCGTGCCGCCGTCTCGGTCTGTCAGCGTTATGGTCTGTGAATTGCCGCCAATCTGGATATTTTTCACAATATAAAGATTATCTTCACCGCCGGTGAAAAAGATATCCCTGATGCGTTCTTCTCTGCCTGCGGGAATAATCCATTCTTCGTCTTTACGCTCGTTTGTGAAATCGGAGTTGATTTCTATTGCGTGTGATTCATCTCCATTTTCCGGCGGGTCTTCGAACATCGGGTGCCGGTAGAATCTGCACCAATCCACCAGGTTTTTCCGATCGAGGCTGGATGCCGGAATGAATTGAATCTGCCAATTTGTGTCGTCCAGGCTTCTGCACGGAGCTCGTGTCGGAAACAGCGGCTTGAGTTCGCCCGGTGCGGTTTTTTCGTTTATCACCTTTTCGACAACAAATTGTGTGTTTCTCGAAATCAGCAGCAGCGCATCCGGTTCCGTCTTTGCGACGTTGCAGATGTTGCGGATCGGTGATTGCGGATCGACGGCGCGCATCAGGTAGTTGTCGGCATGGTCGCGCGGAATCGGCAGGTAAAACACCTGAGCTCCAGGTGTGTTTTTCTCGATTTTCTGTTTCAATTCCATATAAGGGCGCATATTGCGCTGAAAAGAAGATGCTGTATTTACTCTGTTTTCCGGTCCGAGAAGCGAAAAGTAAAAGCCGGTCAGATATGAATGATTCCAGATGACGGCCAGCAGTATGAAAAACGCCATCCGCCTGCGAGGCGTGGCTTTGAGTGTAAAAAGAAGCAGCGCCGCCATTTCGCTGTTGAAAGGCAAGGTTTTCAGTAACATCAGAAAAGTGAATACAATAAGAAGACGCGGCACCACCGATTTAAGATTGAAGGCCAGATATCCTGCAGCTGCCGACGCGAACGGATAAAAAAGCAGGCTGTAGCGGGCGTGGTTGGTGCCCCAGTCCCATTCGTTGAAATGCAGCGGAAACGGAATGCCCGGCACCAGTTTGTTCGGAAACGCCATGAGTACGATTCCGGTGAACACATAAAGCGCGTAAACAAGCAGAGTCGTGTTTTCTGAGTCGCCATCTTTTACCCATTGCGACAAGCGACCGCTTCTGTAAAAAGACCTTGCCGCCAATAACGCCAGAACCACGACATATGCCATGAACACTATGAATCCGGGCTCAACCTGATTGGTGACTGCTCTGGCCAGGCCGTTGCTGTTAACCCTGAAGAAGATCATTGACGAAGCGCTTAACAGAATAATCCATAGCAGAATATGTCTCTTCAGTCGTCCCATGCTGAACAGAATCAGCCCGGCATGCCCGAAAGCCACCAGCCACATGAGATTCAGTTGTTTTGTCGAGTAAAATTGAAACAGCAGAATCAGCGCGCACCAGGCAGACAGCAGGCTTTCACGGCGTCTTTCCGGCATGTCGGAAAGCCTCAGGCTTTCAAGGACGTTGAACGAAAGCAGATACAGCGCAGCTCCGGCAAGTTCGTATGGCAGACCATGCGAAAGAACAACAGGCCCCAGGCAGAGCAGAGCCAGAAAAAGAGCGGCGACAGCGCCTTTGCGTCCCAGCGCATGCAGCGCGGCGTCCCCAAGACTGCGCCACAGGATCAGAGCAAAATTAAGCTGGAAAATTACATATATCCAGCCGTTGACGGCAAAGCGCAGAAATGGAGATGAAGTTTTACCGGGAAGAAGGTCGCTGATTCGGTAAAAATAATCGTAAATGCAGAAGAATGGTTTGTCGTTGGCCCAGTTGCTCTGAACGGAATCCATGAATTTGTCGAAGACAAAGAAGTCGTCGAAATCCGGCGCCGAAAGATGGAAAGGCAGCAGCGGATAAATCAGGCACCACAGCAAAAATATGAGGGCGGCATAAGGTCGCCATGCGGCGGGCGCATTACGTAGAAAAAGGCTCAGAGTAAGAACACTTGCAAACAGCAGCAGACACAGGCCGATTGTTCCCTGAAGCGTCAGCGGTACGGTATGAAGCAGCAGCCTGTAACGCTCGTAAGTGTCGGCAGGGCTTAGCACCTGCAACCAGGGACTGAAAGAAAAGCGGGATGATAAAGAGAAAGCGATCAATGCTAGAGCAAACCCCAGCACAAACTTACCGGAAAAACGTGACGGCGCATTCCGGTTTCTGCGCTGTTCCAGAAAGCCGTACATCCGCAGTACTAACACAGTCAACAGACCGAGTGCCGGGAGGAACAGAAACTTCATCTGTACTCAGCTCCTGATTTTTTTCACGAATGCAGCGGTCAAGACTAGTCTCCTCGCTTTCTAAACGTGTGCATATCCGCTTTGTCCAGCATACAGTCTATACTCAATTTCTGCCTAAATCCAGATACTGAACATAATCACTCAAACGGGTGGATTGCTAATAAGGTTGCTGTATATGTGGCTCAATACTCTGACTTCACCGGCGAATCTGATTTCCGGCAAAAATCGACAGCTCGGCTCCCTGTCCATTGTGGCAGACATAAGCTTCTGTTGCACCAGCTGCTTCGATTGTCTGTCTCTTTTTATTCAATATCGCGCACGCAGCGGAAGCCGGCGAAGTGACTGTATGTAAACGCCGAAAAAGTCCACATGCGATTGGACAGCCTCAATCCGCGCGCCAGATAAAAACAGGAGCCTCCGCGCAGTACGCGCAACGAGCAATCATCCATGTCCACCCATGCGCTGCCGTCGGCGGGCGCCCCTGAATAATTCTCGTGAACACAATCCTGCACCCATTCGAGTACATTGCCCAGCATGTCGTACAAGCCGAAGCGATTGGGCGTCTTCAAGCCGACCGGGTGTGTTTTTTCTTCACTGTTCGACTGATACCAGGCGATATCGTCCAGGCAGGCGGGATCGTTTCCGCAATAAAATATTCCGGTGCTTCCGGCGCGGGCGGCGAATTCCCATTCGGCCTCGCTCGGTAAACGCGCTCCGACAGCCTCGCAGAAACTGCGTGCATCGTACCAGTTGACGCGTTCTACCGGACAATCTCCGCAGCCTCCGTTTGCACTGGGATTTTCACCTGTTACGGAAAAATACTGATTCTGTGTGATTTCATTGACGTTTATCTCGAAAGAAAGAATATCCACTCTGTGGCGCGGTTTTTCACGATTCTGACAGTCGGCGTCGTTTTCGGCGCAACCCATTACAAAACAGCCGGATGGAACAGTGACCCACTTCAGTCCAAGATTGTCGGTTCGAACCGTTCCGTCCGGCTCTTCGTTCATGGTGCAGTTCCAGTCTTCTTCAGGAAAATCGTCTTCTGATTCCAGCTCATTTTCTGTTTCCGGCGTTTCCTGTTCCAGGGTTTCCCTATCGCCATCGCCTGAATAGAAATCGTCTGTGCAACGCCCATCGACGCAATTCATGCCTGCCAGACAATCGTCGGACTCATCGCAAACTTTGCCGGAATCGGGGGCGCCTGTTTCTGCGTTACAGGAAAAACACAGCATGAACAACAATATTACAATTGCCGCAACATAACCTGTATTTTTCTTCAGGTACTGCTTCACAAAAGTTCCGTTTCTGCCCAAGCTTCCGAAATCAAAAACACCCGGCAACTGAAATCAGAATGTTGCAATCAACCCCCCGGAAAAGCCGCCGGAATTGCGGCTTTTTTTCTGCGATACGAAAAACGATCAGTGCGGCATGAAATAAAGGTCCAGGCCCGCCGGGTAGGCATATGAAACGAATTCATCATAGCCATACACAATAAGCCCGACCGGGCTGCTGGCGGTCAGAACATGCGTTCCGTCGTCGATCTGCTTGCGCAGCACAAAAGCATTTATTCCTTCCACCTGATCGAAAGAGGAAGTTAGCGGTTGGCCGTCCAGCAGAATTTCCACATCAGCCGATTTCGCCAGAATGTTTATGTAGTCTTTATTGTAAGTGTCCGGCGTAAGGAAGACATACTGCTTGCGATACTGCTCAACGGGCGGCACCAGTATGTACGAAGGATCGCCGTATGCGGAACAGTCTTCGTATTCGTAGGCGTCGTAGCACTGGCCGACGATGAATTCCCCAAGAAGAACGCGGTTGCCCGGACCGGAGAGCACCACGAAATCGCGGTCTGTCTCTATCATGCAGGTTTCTCCGGCGTTCAGCGTGCGCGCACAGGTCAGCTTCGAATCGTCGCCTGCGTATTCCGGCAGTTCGTTCACCACATCCGCCGGACGGATATCAAGCTCTGTTCCGTCGGAAAGCGCCAGTATTTTGTATATGTTCTTATGATTGTACTGCGTAGGTTTCATGCGCCCGGCGATATACTGACTGGCCCATGAACTGGTCGGGAAAAGCTGCTCTTCCATGTGATCGCAGGCCCAGGCAATGTGCGGCACGAACTGGCACTCGTTGCCGGTGTAAACCGCAACAGGATTGTCGGAAGTGACTACCGTTCCGGTAAGGTCGGAACCCAGACAGAGGTTTGCGCTTTCGGAAGAAATATCGCTGAAATAACAGGTGTCGGGGTCGCCCTGGGTGTGATCCGAAACCAGTTGCAGGACTTCGTGCTGCTCCAGAGTAAAGGTTTTTTCCTCACCGGTTTTTATGGCTTCAACATTCACTCCGGCGGCGATTTCTCCGGCGGCCTTGACGGTAACGGTCGTCTGACCTTCCGCTGTGGCGACAATACTGATGAATGCGCGCGAATCTTCACCTTCAAAAGACCAGTCGCCTCCCCAGCTCTGACTGCCTTCCACAAGGGGAGTATAAGCAAGCACCATGTATTCACGCCCTAAAACATGCTCAGGGAGCAGCAGAGAAGCGTCGTTGGTGTACGAATAGCACTCGCCGCGATCGTCTTTCTTGTTGTAGCAGGAAGTGTCGATAAGGTATGTGAGCGGATTGAACTGTGTAACAGTGACCGGAATGTCGCTTCCCAGATGCCAGGCGAATTTCTGGCGCGCAGAGCCCTGCAATTCATAATACGGCAAACGCACCGTAACGTTGTTCTGTGGAGCAACTTCTCTTGTTATCGGGTCTTTGCCGGGGATTTCGATGCTGATATGCGCGGTATAGGTGTCGTTTGTGTTGGAAACCACCACCGCGAACTCGGACTCTTCGCCTTTTTTGAATGCGCGGTCCAGCTGAGGATTTGGTGTGACCACCGGCCAGTAATCGCAGCCCATGTAGCTGTCCGACAGAACGGCCTGTGCACAAAGGTCGAGGCACTGTCCGTCGATACAGCGATATCCTGCGTCACCGGCTTCGCAGGGAGTTTTTTCAGGTAGATAGCCGCTGCCGTCGGAATTGCACTGGCGGATGGTGTGCTCGTCTTCGCAACTGAAGCTGTCGGCCACACAAACCGTCGCGTTTTCGTTGACGCAGCCGAATTCGTCCAGACAGACTTCGCCTTCAGGACAGTCCTGCGGAGCGTTCCAGCCGTCGCCCATGGTGTTGCAGTACCGAATGCGCTGTCTGCCGGAGCACTGGTAATCCATGCCCGGACGGCAGACGGAGCCGATGCAGCGGCCTTCGCTGCATATTTTGCTTCCGTCGCATTCCTGCGGGTCTTCCCAGGAGTTACCGGCCAGATTGCAGGTGACGACTTTGCCTTCCGAGTTGCAGGCGGTGTCGCCCGGCTCGCAGTCTACAGACTGGCAGTCGTTGTCAAGACACACTTCATCTTCGGCACACTCCACCGGGTCGAGCCAGCCGTCGCCTTCCGAATTGCAGGTTTGCAGGCTGTGGTCGCTTGCGCAGCGCTTCTGAACATCGGCCTGGCAGATTGAAGTATCCACGCAGGCGTCACCGTAACAGACTTTTCCGCTGGGGCAGGTGCCGGGCTCCAGCCACTCTCCGTTTTCATCGCACTGACTTATGAGTTCGCCAACGCACTTCAGATCGCCGACGGAGCAGGGCGAATCGGCGTCGGAATCGCCGTCATCGGAAACGGTGACGCACTCACCCTCGGAACATTTCTCTCCGGCCTGGCAGTTTACGGATTCTCCCCAGCTTTTTTCAGCGTTGCATATGCTGTATGTGCTGTAGCCGTCACAGCGTTTTGTGCCGGGCCAGCAGCTTTCATCTTCGGAGCCGGAACCTTCTCCGCATGCCGAAAATACAGCGAATGAAAACGAAACCAGAAACAGCAGGAAATATTTGGCAGACATTGTATACCTCAAGCGTGGGGCCGACACTTCCGGCCCGTAAATATTGACTGAAAAGATTTATCAGTTAAGCCGGAGTCTGTCAACCGTGATATATGAAGGGATATTACAGCGGCAGTTGCTTTACGAAAGCGGCCAGCAGTTTCTTCCAGCCTTCGTTGTCCATATTCCCGCGACTTGTGCCGAGCCTGACGATTATGAGATTCTGCGACTGGTTTACGTACAGGTACTGTCCCAGGTGTCCGATAGCCATGAAATCGCTTCCGTCTTCGGACAGTTTCCACCATTGATACTGATAGAACCAAGGGCTGCCTTCGAATGTGTCAAGACTCGTTGATTTCTCCACCCATTCGCGCGAAACGATCCGTCTGCCGTTCCAGTCTCCGCCATGAAGGTACAGCCGGCCTATGCGTGCAAAATCCCGTGCCGTGGCGGCGATGCAGCAGTACGTCTTTTCGATGCCGTCGGGCAGATGATCCACGCTCCACAGCGCATCGTGCTCCATGCCGAGAGGCGTCCAGATATTTTCCTGAAGATACTGCGTCAGTGTGCGGTCTTTCAGCGCACGCTGCAATACCAGCCCCAGCAGTTCGCTGTCGCCGCTTTTGTAACGCCATACAGTGCCGGGCTCATCCACAACGCGCATGCGTTTGATCCAATACATCTGATCGTCGGTGTAATAAAAATAGGGGTGAACGCAGAATGGATGATCGGCTTCGATGTAATCGCTGCCGCTGGTCATCTGCAGAAGATGGCGCAACCGCACGCGTTCGAAGCCGCGCCCGGACAGCTCAGGCACAAATTCGGTTACAAACTGCTCCTCGGATTTTATCAGTCCTTCGTCGATGGCGATGCCGATCAGCATGGAAGTGATTGATTTGGCCATGGAGAACGAATACGAAATGCTCTGGCGCGAGTGTCCGTTGTAATAGCTCTCTTTTATGATGCGATCATTTTTGATCGCGATGAAGGCCAGTGTGTCGTTTTCCTCAAGCAAAGCATCGAGATCGTAAAGCGTGTCATCCACTTCCAGGTATTCCAGCGCGCCGGCTGTCGAATTATCATATTCGAGCCCGGATTGTTCAGTGGAAGCTTTCAGTTCGCGGTTGGGAAAAATCCTGTAATCATCCACGTCTGATTCGTTATAGCGCAGCATTTTTGCCGAAGCGCACGAAAACAGAAGCATTGCGGCTGCAAGCACCGGCAGAATGAATCCGAAATTGCAATATGGCTTGTCAGCCATGTGCGTTCCAGTCGAAAGGCCCTTTCTCGAAACTGTCGATAAGGCGCTTCAACACAACGTCCCAGGCTCGTTCGAAGTACGCAAAGGCTTTGTCCCAGAGCGGGCCTTCAGGCCAGTCTTTATGCAGCAATTCCAGCCTCACACCATTTTTCTTCTGCTCGAAAAAGACAACCACCGTTGTGTAACTGTTGCGAATCTCCGCCAGATGCGGCGGATTGTTCCAGGTGAAGCTGAGCACGTTGTTCGGGATGAATCCCAGAATACGGCATCCTTCAGAACCGCGTGAGCCTTCAGGCTGCGAAAGATCAAAATACAGCTCGTAAGGTCCGTTGTTGCGAAGCTGAATGTCTGCGTCTGGAGCAAAAAAAGTTCTGGCGCCCTCGGATGTCGTCCAGGCACGCCATACGCTTTCAAGTGGAGCCTGCAGCAGAATTTCTTTCTTAATGGTTCTTACATCAGGCATGAAAAACTCTTATTCTACTTCATCCGCCCGGCTATGGCAGAGACCAGATCGGCATCACCCAAGGTCTGCGGCGAAAGCAGGTCGATAAAGCCAGGATATTCAAGAACCGGTTTCACAATGCGTTCATCAATGACACCGACGATTTCCGCCATGCGGCGATGGCTTTGCCTCGAAAGACCGGAAAGCATGGCGCGGCTGGCGCGCTGGCTTTCGCGGCGGTGCGGCGGATAACCCGCCCCGGATTCGACTGAGAAAAGGCGCTCGAAGATAAACCTCAGATTCACATCTGAGCCCCAGCCGTAACCCTGGTTCAACATCAGAGCAATGCAGTTGCCGCCGTTGATCTGAGTGAACAACCATGCGTCAAGCGGTGTGGCGATGTGCCCGCAGAATACGCCGGGATACTGCATGACAGAATTAAGATAGCCCTGTCCGGTTCCGCAACCGCCTACCACCATATCGACACGACCCGCGTTCAGCAGCAGCGCCGACATGAAGCCGGTGTGCATGTAGGTAAGCTCCGGTGACTCACCGCTTTTCCGCATGCCTGCGTTAATCACTTCGTGACCGTGCGGCTCAAGCGCTGCAAGGATGTCAGCGTTCTTGTCTGCGGCGCTGGTTTCGTTTATTACCGCTATTCTCATTTTCTCCTGCGCTTTCTATAGACCTATTTTATGACGCAGAGCCTGCACTTCGCAAACCCAGTTGCCTACGTTCCAGCGTCCCCACGCGCCAAGGCCACCAAGCGGATCGTCACCGAAATAGACCGGAACGTGAATAAGGCTCAACCCTTCGTATTCACGTGCCCTGTCAAGCGCTTCGATTAGTTCGGCCTTTGAATATCCGCCGAAGAGCGCATTTACGCCGCGCACGGCTGAGGCCAGAGTCATGTAATCTACTTCAACTCCATCGTCGGTGGCGAAATCCAGGCCGTACTGGGCTTTCTGCAGACTGGAAATGGCCGCCATACGGCGGTTGTCTAAAAGCAGTATGCATCCGCACGCGCCGTGTTGAACGCCGTCGATCAGAATCTGTGGATTCATCATAAAAGAGCCGTCGCCGCTGAATGCCAGTCCATAGAACGGATTTTCTGCGGCAGCCGAAGCCAGAAGCGCCGAGACGGCCCAGCCCATGTAGCTGGCGCCGGTTTCGGTGAAAGTCTGACCGGGCCTTTCGTCTTCGACAATCTGAAAGCCGTTGGCCTGCACGTCTCCGGCGTCGAAAAGCGCCACCGCGCCGCTGGCACGCGCCCAGTCGGTCGCGGCTTTAATGGCGGCAGGCTGTGTCAGAAGCTCGCGCCCGAATTTTTCATCATAAAGAGTTTCCTGCGTGTAGCGTGCGTGTTTATATTCTTCCCACTCGGTTTTTCTGTCCATGCAGCTTTTCAGCCAGGGCGAATTTTCGCCGGATTTTTCCGCGCCGCTCAGGGCTTCACGCAGAGCTTCGATGAGTCGTTTGACAGTTTCGCGAGCGTCGCCCACAAAAGCCTGTGTGCGATTGTAGTGCAGCGCGTCTGCGCTGAGCGCGTTGATGCTGATGACGCGTTTGACGTTCGGCCAGGCTGTGCGGCTGGAATCCGACTGACATACCGCGCGCGAGCCGACAGTCAGCAGCAGATCGGCATTCTCCATTGCATAATTGCCGCAGATGCTGCCTTTGCTTCCGGCAACTCCCATGTTGCGGATATGCCGGTACGGCACCACACCCGACACCAGCGGGCTTGTAACGATCACGGCGTCGCACAACTCGGCCAGTTCGGTCAACTCCGAGGAGCATTCGCGACTTCCGCCGCCGGCGCGGATAACAACCCGTTCCGCAGCCAGCAGCGCCGCAGCCGCTTCGGCGTATGCATCCGCTCCGCCGTCAGCCGCCGCCAGACGCGGCACGCCAGATACGGGAAGTTCTGCCAGATTGAAATTGTACATCATTTCTGCCTGAGTGTTCATCGGCAGGAGAAGGAAGAACGGGCGGGCGCGATAAGGATCGTCAACAGCGTTGCGTCCGCGAGCCAGCGCAGCTGAGAGCGCGCCGGGCGTGTGCAGCGAATAAGCGTCGCTCAGGCAGGAGAACATGTTGAGAAAACCACCTTGCACATGGCGCGGAATCTGCTGCATGTTGAAGCCTTCGTCGTGAGTGGTTTCGTCACCGAACAGATACCATACGCCCAATCCATCGCTTGCAGCCACCAGAGAAGCCGCCACGGCCTGCAAAGCTCCAGGACCAATGGACGTAATGACTGCGGCCTTCTCTCCCGTAATCCAGCGCAGAGCAGAAGCGGCGTGCGAGGCTTCGATTTCACTGCGTACCGCAAACACTTTCACCAGACCGACTTCCTGATAAATGCGAAGTACTTCACCGATTTCGGTGCTGCCGTGGCCGAAGACGCTGAAATAACGCGTTACGCCCTGTTTAAGCAGACCGAGCACCAGCGCCTCCGACAACGTAATGTCGCAGTATTGCGGCAGTATGCCGTCTTCCAGCGCCTGATTAATTCCGCCTGCGGCAAGAATGACGCCGGCTCTTTCCAGTCTGGCTATGCGCAGATTTTCGGTATCCGGATATTTTGCACACTCGTTCATCTCAGAAACCTCTCAACATCCTTGTTTTAGTCAGTGATTCCGCATCGTTCTGTCTAAACGGAATTTTATTATAAATAACATATCAGACCCCGACTGTCAAAAGGCCCGGAATGCATTAACAATGTTAATTAATGGAAATACTTGAATGAAAAACGCAAAGACATTATGCTGCATTCCATGATGCAGCGCGCCGGATAACGGGAAGCTGCAATATGCAAAACAAACACGCATCGGAAGCGCCGGCTGCCGGTGCCGCCGCAGGATTTGAGAAATGAAATTCACTTCGGTAGTCAAAGGTCTCTACAATCTGGGATTTGAAAATCTCTACCTTTCAGTAAAATACAGCTTCGTCAAAAAAAGCATCGAAAAAGGACTGGGTCCGAAGGAATTTTTTAAAACCGGCGCAGACCGGCGGTCTGTCGGCGCACTGAAAAAAGTGGAAAACATCGCTTCGGGCGCACTGCTCAAATTCGCAAACGCCGAACTCGAAATAGTTTTTCTGGCGTCCGATCTGGTGCGCCTGACGTGGCATCCCGGCCTTGATCCTGTACCGTACGCCATCGAAAAAAATGACTGGCCGGCATGTTCGCCTGCAATAAAGCGCAACGGCGAAGCCTGTGTTTTCAGCACGCCGGAGATGACGCTTATTGTAAACGGCGACGGCACCGTCGAAATGAATTCAGGCGATGGGCGCAATCTGGTTCATTTCACTGCGCCAGAAAAACAGGGTGATTTGTGGCGCATAAAGTCCGGGCTGCGCGAGGAAGAACACATTTTCGGCATGGGCCAGCGCAACAGGGGATTCAATCTGCGCGGTGGCAGTTATCTTACCTGGAACTCGGAAGCCATGGGGCAGTACGACGAAGACAAAGACCCCATTTATCTTTCTGTTCCGGCTTATACCGGGCTGCACAACGACGGTTCTTATATGGCATTCTTCGAAAATTCGTTCCCGGCGCGTTTTACCTTCAAAGAAGAAGCCGACATCGTTTTCAGCAACGGTGCGCTGCGCTGCTATCTGATTCCCGGTCCGGTCAATCGCTGCATAGACCGTTTTACCGAACTTACGGGACGTCCGAACATGCCGCCGCGCTGGGCACTGGGCTATCATCAGTGCCGTTGGAGCTACCGTAACGAAGCCGAGGTCATGGAAATCGCGGACGGCTTCAGGGCGCACAAACTGCCGTTGGACACAATTCATCTCGATATTCATTACATGGACGGCTATCGCGTTTTCACTGTAGACAAAAAAAGTTTTCCCGATCTGCGCCGCCTGAGCGATACCCTGGCAGAGCGCGGAATAAAACTGGTTACGATTCTCGACCCCGGCGTAAAATTCGACAAAGATTACGAAGTTTACCAGTCGGGCTGCGAGCATGAGGTTTTCTGCAAACTGCCGGACGGGCGCGAGATTCACGGTCCGGTCTGGCCCGGCGATTGCGCTTTTCCAGACTTTACACGGGCCGAAGTGCGCAAGTGGTGGAGCGGATACTACAAACGCTTCGTCGAATGGGGCATCGCCGGCGTGTGGCACGACATGAACGAGCCGGCGGTTTTCTCCATCATCGACTTTCCGACCCTTCCGGCCAACACGCTGCACGGCCTTGAAGGACGAGGCGGAGATCACCGCGAAGCCCACAATGTTTACGGAATGCTCGAAAACCGCGCCGGTTACGAGGGGCTCAAAGCTGCCAGACCGGAAAAACGTCCGTGGCTGTTGACCCGCTCAGGCTGGGCCGGAATTCAGCGCTACGCCTGGAACTGGACCGGCGACTGCAATGCAAGCTGGTGGGCCATGAAGCACAATATCCGTCTGGCGTTGATGCTGGGCGTTTCGGGCGTTCCATACACCGGCTCCGATATCGGCGGCTTCAACGACGAACCTACGCCTGAGCTTTATGCGCGCTGGTTCCAGATGGCGTCGTTCATGCCTTTCTTCCGCACGCACTCGGCAAACTTCGTAAAACGGCGTGAGCCATGGTCATATGGCGATGAAATAACCGGTATCTGCCGCCGTTACCTTGAGTTGCGTTATGCTCTGCTTCCATACTGGTATACACTGGCCCGACAGGCGCACGGCGACGGTCGCCCGCTGCTGCGTCCGCTGTGGTGGGGCAGAGAGGCCGAGCGCGAGTTGTGGAACGTGGAAGATCAGTTCATGCTTGGCGAAAGCCTGATGGTCGCGCCTGTTGTCGAAAGCGGCGCAACTTCGCGCAGGCTGCGGCTGCCGTCTGGCACATGGTTCGACTTCTGGAGCGGCGTAATAACAGAAGGCGGCGGCGAAATCGAAGCCGATGCGCCGCTTGATAGAATCCCGCTTTATGTAAAAGACGGCTCCATTATTACAATGAATGAAAACGATACTCTGTGTCTGCACGTATTCATGTCGTCCGCATGCAGAACTGCGCAATGTCTTTTATACAGCGACGAAGGCGACGGCTACGGCCCTTCACGCAGCGATGTTTTCGAAGCGATGAGGGACGGAGGCAGGTTGCTGCTGAAATGCAGCGAAGAAGGCGCATTCGTCTTCCCTTATGATAAAATCTCGATTGTGCTTCATGGCCTTAGCGCCGCATCGGCGGAAGCAGACGGTAAAATTGATAAAGTTGAGAACGACTCCTGCACGGTGGGAGTCTTCAATGTCGTGGTCTTCAATTTGAAACAGCCGTAAGTCGAATTATTTGATGGCGGCATACTAATGAGGTGGAATATGCGACTTTACAGAATTCTGAGCATTCTTGTTTCTGCAATGCTGCTGGCCGGCGCCGCGCATGCCGGTGAACCATTTTTCGCTTTCGAGCCCGACGGCAAACAGGTTCGCGTGCCTGCCGACTTCCAGGCCTGGCACCCGCAGTTCGAAAAAGATGGCGATTACGGCGAGAGCTGGTTCTTTCTTACACACGCAAAAGACGGCGGCGTCCTCTTTGCGATGGTGACGGTAACGAACCTGGGCTTGCGCACCTTCGACGGTCGCATCGACGTTCAGTATTATCCGGCCTCCGGCGACCCGATCAAATTTCATGCCGAACATAAGCGCGATGAAGTAAAGGCGTCCTCTTCCGGCATGGACACTAAGATCGCCGGTGCGCGCGCCTGGTTCGACGGAGCCTATCATTTCTCACTCGACCAGAGCGGCACAAAAATCAACCTGACTTTAAAGAACAAGCTGCCTTCCTACATGTTGGGCGACGGTGCAGTAAAATTCGGCGCTGCGAAATCCGACGTATGGACAATCGGCCTGGGTGTGCCGGCGGGCGTCTCCAGCGGAACTATCTCGGCCGGCGGAAAGACCTACAGTCTCGACGGTTACGGTTATCACGACCACGGCTGGTCAACGGTGAAGCTGCCTGAAATAATTTCGAAGTGGTTTACTCTGAGGCTATACCACGATAAATATTCCGTGGTTCTGCATCAGCAGTATCTCACAAAGAAGTTCGATTCCAAGATGAACAATTTCGGTGTCTTCGGCGTTGACGGCAGAAGCGTTGGCGCCATGCGCAATTTCGTGTTCAATCCGACCAGCTGGGAAAACCACAAGGCCGGTTACAAAATTCCCATCACCTTCGACGTTGCCTTCAAAGTCGGCGGATATTCGGTTAAAGGCAAGCTCGAAATGGAAAAATTCCTGGACGGCATCGACGTTCTGGAGCAGGTCAGCTGGCCGATCCGCGTCGTCATTAAGGCTTTTTATGCCAAGCCGTACATGTACCGTTACATCGGAAAGTACGAACTGGACGTGACCGCTCCGGATGGAACCACAGAGCACATCAGCGGTTCTTCGGTAGTTGAAGCCAACTACTTCTGATGAGGTGAAATTTCTTCCGGCCTGACCGGGCGTGATTCGAGCGCCGAAATGCGCGCCGCTTCCGCCAGTCGCGCCGCTCTCAGCACAGGCGTCGCATCGAAAGGTGTGACGCCTTTTTTGTGCATGTTTTCGATAAAGCGCAGGCGCATATCGAGTTCGCGGCTTTCCAGCGAATATTCGATACGATCATCCAGAATTACGGTTTCGTCCCGGCGCTTCATGGAGAAACGCGGCGCTTCGCACAGCAGACCGCTGAGATTGCGCAGCCATATTATGCCGTCCGTGCCGGTGATTTCAACCGAGTCGTCGATGGGGGGGAAGTCCGCATTAAAACGCAGGTCCGGCGACATGACGGCTTCCAGAAAGCCATAGCGCCCCGGTGCTGCGAAACGGTATGACAGCAACCATGCGTTTTTGCCGGACTGACAGAAAAGCTCCGTAACCGGCCCGAAAAGCTTTTCGACAAGCGCCGTGCGGTCGAACTCGCGGCGAAGCAATGGATTTGCGGCGGCTCCGTCTGAGTTTTCGAATGAATCAATAAACCCGGCATTGGCTTTTACTCGCAGCATTTGAATTTCGCCG
>JAKQSH010000085.1 GCA_029570245.1 Deltaproteobacteria bacterium
TATTCCCGCAGTTTATGAATGCGCGCGCATGTGCGATATGGCACAGTGTCAAAACAAAAACAATTGCAATTACTGTCTTTGTTTTTCACAAAAACAGTATTGACAGTGCATAAATTCAGTGTTATGTGCATATGCACAAAACTGGAGGCTTCTGATGTGTCCGCGTCCGACAAAACCCAGGCATTGCTGCTGTCCTTTCAGTAAAAGAGCTTTCAAGCCTGTCGGCATTCCAATGACGGAATTGCGCCGGACTGTGCTTGAAGCCGATGAGCTGGAAGCTCTGCGCTTATGCGACCTCGAAGACCTTACTCAGGAGGAAGCCGGAAAGCGGATGGGCGTTTCGCGCGGAACCGTCCAGAGAATCATTTATTCGGCCAGGAAAAAGGTAATTCTAGCCATTATCGAAGGGCAGGCTCTTATTCTTGAGCCGGGAAACACGGAGGAAAAAACATGAACATCTGTATTCCAGTCGTTGACAATTGCGGGCTTGAAAGCCGGGTTTGCGGACATTTCGGCTCAGCGCCGTTTTTTATGATCGTAGATACCGACACTTCGGCCTGCAAAGCCGTTGAAAACGGAAATCAGCATCACGCCCACGGCATGTGTCAGCCCATGAACGCACTGGCCGGACATGATATCGGCGGCGTTGTTGTTGGCGGAATCGGTGCCGGCGCGCTTATGAAACTCCGGGCCGGAGGCATCACGGTTTATCTGTCGGAGTACGACAGCGTAAAAGATACTCTGGAAGCTTTCAAATCCGGCAGACTTAACACTGTTTCGCCCGACATGGCCTGCGGTGGTCATGGTCACGGCGGAGGACACTGCCACGGCTGAAAATGCTGGATATTGCTGAATGAATCTGTACGACGACACTTTTTTCAAACAATGGGGCGCTGCAAACCCCGAATATGTTCGCTCGTGCCGGGCGGTGGCCGAAGAAATTTTCGCGCAGTACCGCCCGGCCAGCCTTATCGACTTCGGCTGCGGAGCTGGTTTTCAGTCTCAACGATTCATTGAGCTGGGTGTGCGCGTCATTCCTCTGGACATGTTTCCCTGCCCGCCGCAGTTCAGAGCCTCTGGCATTCCCGAAATCCGCACCGTCGATCTTTCATCGGAGATGGCGGACGATTTCCTGCCGCGCGCCGATCTGGCGCTCTGCCTGGATGTAGCCGAGCACATCGTGCCGGAGCGCGCCGCCGTACTTGTGGGCAATCTGACGCGCTTTTCCGATCTGGTGGTTTTTACCGCCGCGCCGCCCGATCAGGGAGGAACCGGCCACGTGAACGAGCAGCCTTTTGCTTACTGGCAGAAGCTTTTCAATGACGCAGGTTTCAGATACTGTCGCCGCGAGGCGGGTTATCTCGACCGGCGCGGTCTGGCGCGCAGAGAAGAAATCACTCTGCGCTGGATGACAACGCAGATGCGCGTTTTTCGCCGGGGTCTTCGTTTCCCCTATCCTCCAGCCGTTCCTTCAGCCGTTCCTTTCAATAAGTGAAATGAATATCGCTTATTCATTGCTGTTCCTCGGTATTCCCAGCAGGCAGGTTGAACAGGGATGGAGGCGGAATTCATTTCTGAACATGTGCAGGGATGCAAAGGTCGCGGTGAACCGGTCACGGCCGAAGTTGCCGGAATTACGTCTGATTATTTCCCTTAACATCACTCCGAGCTGACGCGCGGCCTCGTTTTCGAGGTCGGTTACGTATTGCGGGAAAATCGAAAATTGTTCATCCGGGCTTGTTTCACCTGACGATGATCCAAAAGGACTCAGTTTGAACGCCAGCGATGCGGAATTTTTCATGTCCCGGAAAAGAAAAGACACAAAAGTTCCGTCATCATATACGCCTTTGAAAACAAAACGTTCCAGCAGAATTCTGCCGATGCTGATCGGGCGTATGAAGGCCAGCGCCGGATGACTGTCGTCCAGAAGATCGACTACGGTCTGGAAGGGATCGGATTCGTCATTTCTGACGAACAGTTCTTCATGCAGAGCGCTTCCGGTTTTTTTTACAAGGCGCAACGGCGCCGAGTCGGCGGATTTTTCTGGAAGCGGAAATTCACGGTTCAGCAGCAGCACGCCGTCGGGCTTTAGAAGATTCGCCAGTTCTTCCAGAATTTCCGCACACCAGTCATTTCTTTCCGCCGCATTCGCAAAAACAAGTTACTTGTGGAACAGGTTCAAGGCCAGTATAAGGTCGAAGCTCTGCGGCTTGAGAAAACGTGTCGAATGCCTGGCATCGGCGCAGACAAAATTAATTTTATCGGAATCCGACCAGTTTTTCTGGCTGTGAATGTCTATTCCGTGAAGGTTCACGTATCCGAGCGATTCAAGGAATTTCAGAAAATACCCTGGGCCGCAGCCGACATCCAGAATTGATGTGTCGGAGTTTTCCGGCAGCTGATGCAGGGCAATTGAATAATGTTCAACGTTTTCATAAGGGTTGCTTCCGCCGAGTCTGTTTTTCAGCGTCCGGCAGTAATTCTGATAATCAAGAAGCGTTCTGCGTATGAGTGAAGCGCGCCTGGTAACTGGCAAATATGTCCGCTTTTTGTCGGAAGAGAAAATTTCCGGCAGCTTTTCCCGCAGCCTGTTCTTCCATTGCAGAACCAGTTCAGACGTAAGGCTGTAGAGTCCGGCCAGCGCTTCGACGGATTATTCGCCTTCAAGCGCTTCCAGGGCAACTTTCGCCATGAATTCCAGACTGAAACTATCCTTTTCCATCAGCTCCGAATCCTCCGGTCTTTCAGCTCCGGCAATTTCTGGCGGAATGCAATTGCCCGTATCTGCAGGGATATTTTACATCAGCCCGAAGGCTACGATGTAGTAGTACATCAGCGGGACTGCGAAAAGCAGTGCGTCGAAGCGGTCGAGTACTCCGCCGTGGCCGGGCAGAATCCGCCCCGAATCTTTTACGCCGTAACTGCGTTTGAGAAGCGATTCGCAGAGGTCGCCCATTGCACCCACTATAGCCATTATGAGGCTCAGGCCCACCAGATGCTGCGGGCTCCAGTTTATGCCGAGCAGTGCGGCTCCGATGAATGCTCCGACTACAGCCGCCAGCGTACCGCCGATGCTGCCTTCCCAGGTCTTTTTGGGTGAAACTTTGGGGTAAAGTTTGTGGCGGCCTAAAAAACGTCCGGCAAAATATGCGCCGGTGTCAGACATCCATATTATTACCATCGAAAGAATAACGTAACGCCAGCCGCCTTCGAAAGCCTGCAGCAGTACGAAGAAGAAAAACAGCAGCGGCACGTAGGCCAGTCCGAAGAACCCGGCTGCCGCGCGCGCGCCGACCGTTTCGATGGGTTCGGGGCGGAAAAGCAGTACATAAATGAATGACGCCAGAAAGCCCAGCACCAGAGCTGCAATGACCGCCTGATCCAGATATTCCATATGCAGCGCAGTACACCAGAAGGCGTAAAGCAGCAGTCCGAGCAGCACATACAGGTTGCGCGAGACGGTGTCGTCTTTATAAACCATATGATAATACTCATAAAGTCCTATTGCTGAAACGAGCCCGAAAAGCAGTGAGTTGCCTGTCGATCCGCCGAAGATGATTATAAGCAGCAGAATAGGTGCGCCAACCAGCGCGACCAGTACGCGATGCAGCAACATGTCGGTTTCCCTTCTATTTTTTCATTTTCGCGAGTTGTTCACCGGTCAGACCGAAGCGCCGCTCGCGGTTCTGGAAACGCCGGATGGCTTCGTAAAGATGTTCTTTCGAAAAATCAGACCAGAAAACCTCCGGGAAATCCAGCTCGGCGTATGCGATCTGCCACAGCAGAAAACCG
>JAKQSH010000510.1 GCA_029570245.1 Deltaproteobacteria bacterium
CAAGTTAGTCAACGTGCCCGAAGCGGCGGATACCCGAGACACAGAAGCGATCAAGAGAATCGCTACTGCCTATTTGAAACTACTGTTTCCGAATGTAAGAAAAGCGGAAGACATATCTACCCGCGATTTCAACCGCTATTGTTTGCGACGCGCCTGTATAATGCGTGCGACTATTAAAATGCAGTTAGGAATACTTGATTCCGAGTATCGCGGCAAAAACATACCGCAGCTCACAGTGAACGAGGTGAACTAGAGTGAAGCAAATTGAAAGTGTGGATTGCTTCGCCTGTGGCAAAAAGCAATTATCCAAAGATGAAGTCGGACTGAATAAAAAATTGATTGGACGAGAAGTAAAACAGTTTTATTGTCTGACGTGCTTTGCTGAATATTTAGATATTGCGACCGAAGTACTTCTGGCTAAGATTGAAGATTATAAGGAGCAAGGCTGTGTATTGTTTTGAAGATGCGCACTATCAGGGTAAATAAATGTGACAGGTAATTACTGCGGGGTGAAATATGAAAAACGTAGAAATGAAACTGGAAGGCGATATTTTGACGATCAAAGTTGACGTGACCAAAGAGTTCGGGCCGTCGGCATCAGGAAAAACCATTATCATTGCAACAACGGAAGGCAATATTTCCGTGCCGGAAAAAGACGACGTCAAGATCGGGCTGAATGTTTACCGGAAGAAACCGGCGGCGGTGTAAAATGTCCCGAATATCCACGTTGGGAAATCAGCCCTGATTAAAGGTATCCTGAAATCGACGGACGACATCAATAATTTCATCAAAACCCGGCACTTTTCCGTAGAACATCTCCTGCATCATGCCGGCGTAATCCGAACGCCAGTCCGGCAATTGGGCCTCGGGCGGAACCAAACGCAGTTGCCCCGGCGCCAGGGTTGAGTAGTCCACCCAGGTGTATCGGAAAAAGACTTTGCGATGTTCTGCGATGCGGAAAAACAGGTCACGATCTGCTGCGGCATCGTCTGCAATTCCGGCCTGGATCAGCCGGTAAAGATCATAATAGTGACGGGCCATATATTCTTTGCGGCGTTTTCCTTCAGGCGGCCGAAAGGTTTCCTCATGCAGCAGCATGGCCTTTTCCCAGAAAGTACGTTTAGGCATAACCGCGCGCACTGCTATATTTGATTCTGACAGCAAAGCGGAAAAGGCATCGCTGATGTAAGGATGAATTTTTATGGTTTCCGCCGGCTCGGTGTCGGAACGGGCGCCCATCTCTATTTTTACCGCCCGACGCAGATATACGGCCTGTTCCGGGAAGGCAGTCGGGTAGAAAAATAACAGGGTCTGACTGTCCGGATCATCCGGATCTTTAATCAATTCCCAGGCAAGTCCAGGCGGGATATCGGCAACAATAGCGTCATGCAACGCAGGTTGAATGGTTTTTTCTATACATTCCTGACAGGCTATGCGCAGGGCATCAAGACGCTTTCTTGTCTGTTTCCTGCTGGGGGTGGCTTCAGGTGCATTGCTGCCGTCAAACCCGAGTGCGCCGCGATTGATCACGATGTCGATATCCTCTGAAAACCGCTCGATAAGTTTCCAGCATTTGGACAGCGACGTTCCGCCTTTGAATGTCAATTGTTTGCCCCATACAGGCAGTCGGAAAAGTTTGTCAATAATCCAGCAGACCCAGAAGTCCTTTTCCACCGTCAC
>JAKQSH010000096.1 GCA_029570245.1 Deltaproteobacteria bacterium
CCTGTAAATTATGGTGCTGCCGTAATCGACGCATGGAAAACTCCCCAGAAAGCACTGGGCCCCGCCACAGGATCGACAACTGACATAGTTTCACTAGGCCAGGGAGGCAGCATCGTTCTTATTTTCGACGTGCCCATAAAAGACGGACCTTCATACGACTTTGCAGTATTCGAAAACGGCTTCAACGACAGCTTCCTTGAGCTGGCATTTGTAGAAGTTTCAAGCGACGGAGAACATTTCCTGCGCTTCGACTGCGCGTATCTCGGCACAGAACCGTTGGGAGCCTTCGCCTATCAGGACACATCGCTTATCGGCGGCCTGGCTGGAAAATACCGGGCAGCTTACGGCACGCCTTTCGATCTGGCTGAGCTTGCGAACAGAGAACAGGTGCTGGAAGGAGAAACCGATCTGAACGACATCCGTTACATACGCATAATTGACGTAACTGGCGACGGCAGCACCTTTGACAGCTTCGGGAATCCGATTTATGCGCCATTCCCCACCACAGAATCAGCCGGATTCGATCTGGAAGCAGTTGGCGTCATAAACAACTGAAAACACCTGCGAATGAAATCAACAGATCGCAAAAACACGAGCAGACGGAACTGCATATTCATATTACTGTCTGTTGCTCTGATACTGTCGGCACAGAAGGTTCAAGCTGAACAACCTGAAAGCGACGGAAATAATTCAAACATAAAAGCTTCTGAAGAATCCACAAAAGATGCGCCGATCATGGAAGAAGTGCTTGTGCAGGACAGCAGACCATACCCGGAACTGCTTCACAGTTCAGCTACAGCAGGCAGTGTGCTGCTGCGTAATGACTTTGATGATGCCGCGCCGAATCTTACGGATACGCTTGACCATCAGACCGGGCTGCACGTAACGCGAAGCGGTGGCTCAGCTGCATTCAGTACGCTCAGTATTCGCGGCTCCACCGCCGATCAGGTACAGATTTTCGTTGACGGCATTCATCTCAACAGCGCCGGAGGCGGGCCTGTCGATCTGTCGCGGATTCCGCTTGGCAATATTGCACGCATGGAAATATATCGCGGATCAGCGCCTGTTTATTTCGGAACATCATCCATTGGCGGAGTTCTTTCTATAAGCACGCTCGAAGCTGAAGCCCTTGAACTGCGTGTATCTGCCGGCGGAGGCTCTTTTGGAGAAAGACACGCAGCATTATTTTTTTCCGAACAGCAGAGCAACTGGAATCTGGCGCTTGGCATGGATTACAGCGGACAGGAAGGAAATTTTACCTACCGCAACGACAACGGAACGCGTTTCGACAGCAGTGATGACCGTACAATTACACGGCAGAACAACGCTTTCGACCAGGCGAATCTGCTGCTGAAAAGCCGCATTAAATTGCCATGCAGCGGATGCGACCTGTCTCTGACCGTGCTGGACTGGTTTTTTTATCGCAATCAGGGTGTCGCCGGACTGGGGCAGTTCGAGACGGAACGCGCTTCGTCAAAACAGATCGACAATTTGAACGCTCTCAAGCTTGATGCACTGGGACTGGCCGGACGCATCGACTGGAACCTGCTGGCTGCCTTCAGATACAGCAAAAATAGTTTTTCTGATCCGCTTGAAGAAATAGGCTTAAACAGTGCAGACGTTGAAGACATTTCATATGCGCCATCACTGATGTCCTACTACAGTGCAGAAATCAGCAACTGGCTGAACTGGAACGGACAGCAGACTTACCGCTACGAACAGTTGCAGCCGTCCGAAGGAAGTCTGGCTGCGGCTGAATCTCAAAGACACATGGCTTCAGTCTCGCAGGAAGCGCAATTCTTGATAGAAAAAGCGCAGCTCGTGATAACGCCTTCTGCCGGAATCGAAAGCGCTTACAGCACACAGAATGCTTCTGACGAACCAGCAAACTACTCAGATAGCGACGATACGGCGGTTTCATATCGACTGTCGCTGACTAACAAAAGCATTCCAGATACGCGTCTGTTGATAAACGGAGGCAGCGCTTCGCGCTTTCCTTCGCTGTTCGAGCTTTTCGGCAATAACGGAAAAGTTCTCGGAAATACGGGATTGAAGAAAGAAACGTCATACGGTGCTGAAGCCGGAGTCATATACGAAAGCACCATGCTGCCGTTCCCATACAGACTGCGGCTTGAGCTGTTCGGGTTTTATACTGAGATGCGCGACCTGATTCAGTTCGTGCAGAGCGCGCAGAATGTGTCCATTGCCGAAAACATAGACAGTGCGCGCATATGGGGAGTTGAAAGCGGACTGCGCTCCGATCTTTTCGGTCATCTGCGTCTTGCCGCGAATTATACTTACATGAACACGCGCAACACCGGAGATGTCGCGGCGAAGAACGGCAACAGACTGCCGATGCGCCCGGCCTCTCAATGGTATGCGCGAGCTGAAGCATATTTCATGCGTGTCAGCGAATTCAATGAAATCAGTTTTTACACCGAAGCGGAGTGGAGCGCCGGAAATTACCTCGACAACGCAAACCTTGTTGCTGTCGGAAGCCGCCTCCGCATCAACTCAGGCTTTGCACTCGACCTTGGAGGTGCAAGACTCAGCTTCGCAGCCAACAATCTCAGCGGAGAACAAACCCAGGACCTGGCCGGATATCCGCTGCCGGGACGCAACTTTCACTTCGATATTTCATGGAAGATTTTATGATGCGCATCGGATTTTTCTGCAGAATAGCGATTCTGATTTT
>JAKQSH010000111.1 GCA_029570245.1 Deltaproteobacteria bacterium
GCCGTGCCGTTGCGCCAAGACGCAAACCAGCAGCGCGCGATGTCGATAATTCCGATACACTGCCGATAATGTCTAAGATTCGCGAAAAAGAAGAATTCACGGAAGAAATCCAGGTCGTCGCAGCAAACTTCCCGGCCAGAACCGCCGCCGGCGCGATAGATCAGGCCATCGTACTTGTCATAAGCTACATATTCATACGCATAACGATCTGGATCATGGGCGCCGAGTTCATTCCTGAAGCAAGAGGAGTATTCAGTCTGCTGGCCGACTACCCGGTCATACTTCCAAGCTGTGTCGCAATTTACCTTTTCATCTTTTTGCTTTATACTGTCTGGATGGACAGTCTCACAGGTCAGACTGTGGGAAAAATGCTGCTTAAGCTCAGACTGGTGCAGATGGACGGCGAAAGGCCGCACCCTCTGCGTGCAGCAATAAGACAGGCGGCATATTTTATCTCACTGATGATTTTCGGGCTTGGGCATTTTCTGGTTCTATTCGATCCAAGAAAACAGTCCCTGCACGACAAGATCGCCGGAACGCTCGTTATTCGCTGCACGGAATAATTTGTTCGAGGAGTTAAAATGGATACCAGCAGAAGCCATGCCTACAGTTCCACATTTCTGAGCGAGCTTGAAAGCATTGTTGAGAACGAGAATTCAAGCCGTGCAGTCATGCTCAGCGCATGTAGGAAACTGTCCGAACGCTTCGGGACATGTATTTTCTTCAATGTCCAGAAAAAGGGCGTAAGCGGGTTCGTTTCGGCAGCTGAAGGCGAAGAAACTGCCTATGCGGTAAACATCAAAATATCCTTTGAAGAATCTTCCGAATTTTCACTGGCGGCTCTGCATCACATGCCTTCTCAGGGAGACGAAATAAATTCCGTCAGCTGGCATAATTTTCTGCAACTGAGAGAGCTGGCATCGCCTCGGAATTTTTCCGTTTTTCCGCTGATTGTCAGCGGGCGCTGTCCGTCGGTATTTTACACCGACGCCGAAGAAACTATGGGACCTGCGGATTCTGCGCTGCTTTTAAGTGCACTGAATACAATAGGCCGCAGGCTTGAGGAGCTTATCGTAAAAAAGAAACTCGAAAGCGGACATTACGAGACAGAACCGGTGCATGGAACGGAAGATCAGGCCTCAACGGCTGAAGCCCCAGCCGGAGACGCAAAAGAATTGAAATCGGCGGAAACTGAAGCGGCAGAAGCCGAAGGCATTACGGAGGAAGCTCAGCCGGAAAAGACACCAGAGGAAACATCATACTCGGCGGAACCAAGCGGTATTATCATTACCAGCAACACCTGTCCTGCTGATTATTCCGAAACTGAAACATGGCACAGTGAAGAAACGCAGGAATCATCATGGGTGCAAACTTTCAGAGTCGCATCACAGGAACGAGATTCACGCCGCAGAAAATTTTCTCTGCCGCGCATCAGCGAACTTGAACCTGAAAGACTTGAAGAAGAAATATCAATACCTGCAACAGACACACCCGAAATCGCTTCGGGAAACCAAGAACAGCAACAGAGCGCCGTAAAAGATAAGGCCTGTGGCGAAGATGCTTATTCATCTGCAGAAGAATCTGCGAGTGCGGAGCGCCAGTATATTCAGGCCGGTCAGAGCCCAACGGAAGATTCCTCGGAATATGAACTTTCTACAGTTGAAGAAACTGTAAATTACGAGTCTGAAGCAGAAAATACGGCAACAGACGCATCCGGGGACGGAACAGATGAAATCGCAGAAGAAACGACAGTCGTTACAGAAAGTGAGCCGGAAAAACCGGAGACAGATCAGGAAGAGAACTCAGACGTAACTTCGACTGAAGAATCCGCTGCATCCGTTGAAAACCTGGAAAATCTCAACACCGTTATTTCACTTGAAGCAGAAGAAAACATCCCGACTGAAACGGCTTCGAAAGACGATTTAACTTCAGGAACGGATATTGAAAAGCCGGAAACCTTGAAATCTGAACCTGACACGCAACCCGATGAACCTGAGAATATTCAGATCAACCCGGAAAGCCGGTTTGATGACGATTTCAAGACAGATGAAAACACGTCAATCGTTATCATTGACGAAATAAAACAGAATCTCGAAGAACCGAGAACTGTAATAGACGAGGCTTACACGCCATCCGAAGATACGGCAATTGTTGTGCTGGATATGCTCGAAAGCGACAGTGCTTCGTTTGATTTACAGGAAGAAAAACAGTCGGACGATTTCTTCGAGGCGGAAGATAATTCGCTCCTCGACGACAGCCTTGAAAGCGAAAATTCAAACAGGGAAGATACCGTCGTAAGTTGGGCGGATGTCAATCTGGATGATGACGAGTCGGAACAGGAAAGCGACTCATCCCTTGACGAGCAGTTAGATGAGGAGTCCGACGACGAACCGCAATCAGAATGTGAAACTGAACAGGTCACAGAAGAAGAGCCGGAAAACGACACAACCGGCGACAGATCGGCGGAATCGCCTGAAACAGAATCGCATCTGGATATTATACAAAGTGACACTGTGAAACAGCAGCGTGGGACGGAAGAAGATGAAATAAAAGCCACGGAAGCAGACATCACAAACAACACGGAAGAATGCGCCGATATACTTACTCAACAGGAACAGATTGCAGAAGACAGCAAAGCGGCGCGGCCTGAAGCAAACAAAGAGGTGCAACTGGAAGAACGTTCGCCGGAAGCCGCCAACGAAGAACAGGCGACAGAGGCGGAAAATCACAGTGCAACAATAGAACAGCAGACCGTTCCGTCGGAAGAGATCGCCGAGCCGGATTCAGTTGAGGAAATCATTCAGCAGGAAGAAGACAACGAAAAAACACCTACGGCAGTTGTCGTTGAAGAAATCGCAGTGCCAAACCATGAGGAAGAAAACCCACAGGAATCAGCAGAAGCAGAGAACGCTGTAGACGATTCTAAAAAAGCCGAAGAAAACGAAGACAGAAGCTGGCATCTGTCACAGAACCATCCGGTTCCGATTCACCAGTTCCCGCAGCTCGATCAGATAAACGGCGGAGACGAAATCCTCAGTCTTATTCAGCAGGGAGAAGCTGGAGTGAAGTTCCTGCAGACCAAGCTGCTTTCGGAAGACCCGCGCGAAAGATTCAAAGGTGTAATCGGATTTGCCTACTATTATTATCCACCGGCGGTAAAACTCATAGCCGACTTGCTTTTCGATTCCGAAGCTGCGGTTCGCGATCTGGTTATAAAACTCTTGCCATACTATCGAGAACGGGAAGAATTCTCAATTGTGCAGGACATCGTTACAAAGGCATTGCGCCCCGACAGCAAACGCTTGGCGGAAGCGGTTTTTCTGGCTGGAGAACTGCGAATACGCAAGGCGGTGCCGCTGCTCATCGGATTGCTTGATATCGGAATCGAAAAAGAAAACTACACCCGTGCGCTTCAGAAAATAACGTTACAGAGCCTGCCTGCCAAATCGTCCAAATGGAAAAAGTGGTGGTCTGAAAACCAGGCTAGAGACGAAGTCGAATGGTGCCTGGACGCCCTTGAAGAGAAAGACACAATATTGGGTCGTGCTGCGTTGAGATATCTTGAACGGCGGGCCGGAAAATCTTTCGGTATATACAATCTGGCGAATCGCAAAGAACGCCGCAAGGCATGGCAGGACTGGAACGAATGGTGGAAAACCATGAAATAAAACGGAAAGACAAGAGTCGGGCCAGTACCTGAAGACTCAATAGATTTGTTGATAAGCCCACCGCACGCAGGCGATTGTTCCTGTCCGTCGTCAGCCAAATTGAGAGAAGACCGGAGTAAAAAATAAAGGGGATTTTGGGGGTTAGGCGACGATATTAATGGCGGCGTGTGTGTGGCGGGACACCCCGAATATCCAGGTAACGCCCCAGCCGGTCGGGTAGCCAGGATACAATGAGTTCCATGGTTTCACGAACGAAGTTCGATGGCCGTGTCCGATTGTTTTTTTACACACATTTAATGAATCGGATTTTATCAAAATCTTTCCAATCCGGCACGGTCATGTTTTATCAGAAGACAAGACCGTGCTGCTCATTCGTGGTGGGTTCAAAGTTCACGACTTATCACAGCCATTCGCCCGGCCTACACGGACACAGCGTATCAGGGGTTGAGCAAGATCGGCATAGATGCGCCAGTCGCGCTGCTCGTTGGCATCGGTGATGGTGCTGCACGAAATCTTTCCGCGAATATCCATACGGTAAAGTTTGGGTCCTAAAGCTCGTAGCGTCTTCTCGACAGGACAACTGCGCAAAGGCCATGCTGGTGAATTAATCCATACAGAAAAGAGCCTGTTGCCCTGATGGCGATTGACACAGCGCCGGAAATGCCAAATAAAAGATTATTTTGCAGGAAAATCAATATCTATCGCAAGTACTCTGAAAATCGCTCTGTTACGAAAGAGCCGGCAGATGATAACCGGACAGGTGTGACCTGGATACAGGAACCAACATGGCGCCTGCTTTGTAATGCATAACATGAAAACACTGCAGAGTCGTTATCAATACGTCAAGAACCGAGCATTCCGAGCATTCCCCCGCCAGTTTTTTTCAGAAAAGATCAAGAATTTAAATTGCCTGTCACCGTACAGGATATTATCATATTTTGATTCATACCGTTATTTTTCAGGATGAAGTCATGCATAGAGTAAAAGCTGATATTGAAAACATAAAAGTTAAATCTTTCGACGGCACTCTGATAAACACTTTCAAATGCGGTAAAGGGCCTCACAAATGGCTGCTGACGCCAGGACTTGGGACGCCGGTATACAGCTGGCGTTATCTGTTTGAATATTTCAACGAAAAAATGACTATCGTAACCTGGGAGCCGCGCGGTCTTTACGGCTCTGAAGCGCCGAACGATATCTCGCGCCTGACGGTCTACGATCACATGCGCGACGGCCTGGAAATAATGAGGCAAGTCGGCTGGGAAAACGAAAAATTCGTCACCGGCGGCTGGAGCATGGGAATCGAAATCGGACTCGAAATATACAACAATAAACCTTCACGCATTGTCGGGCTCGCACTTCTTAATGGTGCATTCGAACATGTACTGAAAACCGCTTTCGATTTTCCGGGAATGTACCCGATTCTCAAGGGCCTGCTTAAAACGGCCACCGCCGCTTCCCCCCTTGTAAATCCACTCAGTCGGTATATTCTTTCACGACACTGGACGGTTAGAGTGCTCGAAAACCTGAAACTCGTAACGGCAAACCGAGAATTTTTTGCAGAAGTACTTCAGGAATTCAGTACACAGAACTTCGCAGTCTATTTCCCTCTGATGCTTGAGCTTAACAAACATTCCGCCCGCGAAATATTGCCGAGAGTACAAGTTCCCACTCTGATTACAGCCGGCACAATGGACAGAATGACTCCTGTATCTTCTGCGGAATTTATGCGCGACAGCATAAAAGACGCTGAACTTTTCATTATTCCCAATGGAACTCACTACACGACAATCGAATACCCGGAAATAATCAACCTGCGCCTGGAACACTTTTTCAGAAATCGCGTTTTCGCGGATTCATGGCGTTGAGAAAGGCAGTAACGTGAAAAAATTCAATATGCTTTCAGTTCTTTTCATTCTTGGCTCAATCGCTCTGATTGTTTTTGCAGTCGCTTTCACCAGTGAATTCGAATACTCAACAAAAAACTATCCATTTATGATGGGATTCCTCAAGTTCTTTCTGTTGGGAACATTCGGCGAACTGCTGAAATACCGCATTTCCAACGGACACTGGAAGCTGGATCACATTTCAGAGCGCAGTATGGTATGGGGCGTTTTCGGCTGCTGGTTCACCATGGTTTTTGCAGGATTTTCGTTTCTGGTCGATGGACTCATCAATATCGGTTTGTGGCCTTCCGGCGTATATATAATGCCGGATTTCATCTGGGTGGCCTTGTCGAAAGGACTGTGGCTGAACGTGCTGGGGATGTTCGGATGGGGCATGATGGTGACTCACGAATACTTCAACTTCGTCATTTCGCAGCGTTGGACGGTGTTTTCGCTGAGAAAATTCGCCGAACATGTTGACCGCAACTTCATACTTGTTTTCATTCCCAAAACTCTGGCTCTGTTCTGGGTTCTGGCCAACGGATTCACATTTACTCTGCCTTACGAATGGCGCGTGTTTACGGCTGCATTACTGGCAGTTGTCCTGGGCTTCCTGCTGAGTGTGGGCAAAAAGAAAAGCCGGCCAGCATGAAAACACAGTATAGATAGAAAGTAATGCGAATATATTTGCTTGACCTGAACCGGACAAGCGGGTTTAATTAACAAATAATTTTCGGAGCATCCTTTTCATGGCGTCTTGTATATCATTCTTTTGTTTTCAGCGATCTCCGAAGACTGGGTGTGTGCTTAATATGTACAGAAGAGGCTTACTGAATGAGCAATGAACTGACTTATGAAGCAATGATAAGCGAAGAACTGAATGCCATGATGGCGGAACTGCACCGTTTTGTGTCAAGCATTCAGCGCCCGAAAATTAAAGATGAAAAATGGTCGAAAGCCGTTGAAGAATATTGCCGGGAAATAGAAGGACGCATTGAAAAGGCGCTAGAAAACATATCCCGCAAACATCGCGAACTTTCCGAGTCATGGACGGAAGCCACGCATGCCTGGCAATTGAGTTATAACGAGAAAAAAGAAAACCTGAATCGAAGTCTTGTAGAGATATCTAATTCTCTCCGAGCCTATCGCGACGAGCTGGCGGAATCTCCAAACGTCAAAAAGCTCAACAGCCTGTTCGATTCTCTTTCCGAGGGTTACGAAGAGCTGCTGGTAAAAATTAAAAAATTCGGCATTTCACAGAAAGTCAAAAGCGGTCATATCAAACCCATCAATTACCCGAGGAACATTTTCCATGCGACAATGGGAACCACGATGGCGTTGATGTATTACTTCGTCATTCCAAGGTCATGGGCGCTTGGGCTTATCCTGTCAACGGTCGGGCTTTTCCTGCTGCTTGAAGCTACTCGCCGCTTTTCGAAACGCTGGAACGATTTTCTGGTAGATACGGTCTTCGGCCTTATTGCCCGTCCGCACGAGCGACACCACACCAACGGTTCTACATATATGGTGCTTGCGATTACGCTTATGTTGCTGTTTTTTGCATACAAACCTATTGTATGCGTTGCCGTGCTTGTACTCGGACTGGCTGATCCGGCGGCGTCCGTTGTTGGCAAGCTATGGGGAAAGACAAAGGTTTTCCGCAACAAAAGCTGGCTCGGAACCGGAGCCTTCTTTGCTGTAGCTTTTATTGCAAGCCTTGTTTTCATGCTGCTCACAGTGGAACATCACTCGGCGGCTTATCTTACAATGACAGCATTTTTCATCGCGATTGTGGGAACGCTGGTTGAGCTTTTCAGTACGCGCATCGACGACAATTTCAGCATTCCTATGTCGGTTGCATTCACAGCATGGCTTTTTCTCTGATGAGAAAGTTTTTGCCAAGTCACTAAAGCAATGAAATGCCGGACATGTTCCGGCATTTCGATTTAAGATTTCAAGCGGTATTGGAAATTGACAATTCCATTTGTTTCCTGTGAAAATCTTTTGTGCAGGAGAAATATTTACCGCACTCACGATATTCAAATTTTTCAGGACAATAAGCATTAGAGGTCTGTTATGCACTACAAAAAATCCATAATGTTTCTGATTTTTGTCATTATCTCACTGCTTTGGACCGCTGCATGCGACAAATCGAGCGACGAAGGATTGCTCAGCGACGGCGACAGCGATTCGTCAGAAAACGACGAATCGGACGGCGAGTCCGACACTCCGCCTTATCCTACAAGCTGGAAAATACTTATTTCCCCGAATGCACCGGCTCCGGTGCGTCATGCAGCAGACCAGACGCTGAATTATCTCAAAACAATGCAGGCCGAAGCAGTTCTGAGCGAATCGACAGCGGTTCCCGGATGTAAAGCTGGAGAAGTCAACGTGGTTTTCATCGGTGACGGACTTGGTGAAGCAGTATTCGAAAACCCGGAAGCATACGACCAGACATTCAGAATGGAAGAGACCTGGTGCGATGACGGATCGTTGATTCTGCTTTCCGGCGGGGGACTTATGGGGCGTCAGTTCGCAGCTTACGAGTGGCTGCATTCTATGGGAGTACGTTTTTTTCACCCGGAACAGGAATACGTGCC